>CAYGCZ010000011.1:0-25392 GCA_964348495.1 uncultured Candidatus Saccharibacteria bacterium | reverse complement strand
GATTGAGGTGAAAGCCGACGTTGCTCAACTCAAGAGTGATATGATTGAGGTGAAAGCCGACGTTGCTCAACTCAAGAGTGATATGATTGAGGTGAAAACGGGTATCTCCAATCTCAAGGAGACATTGGAAGGTGTTGCTGAAATGGTCCAAGGCATGGCACTTTCGATGGATCATTCGGCTCGAGCCGAACAAAAAAGAGAATTAGAAATGGCTGCTCTCTATGGAATCAACGCGCGACACAGAGACTGGATTGTAGAAGCGGCACCCAAGATCGGGGTACCATTCAGTGCATAAATGAAACTCCTTGTCCCATACTGTTCCCAATATAGTGCCTCCGACCCCGCGTGGCGCCCGCGGGTGTGCGCCATCGCCTCACTCAAGATGGTGATGGATTTTTTAGCTCAAAAAAGCGGAGACGATCATAGAGTGCCAACTCTCGATAGTCTCATCGCCGAAGGGGAGACGATTGGTGCCCATGGCGTAAATGGCTGGGTTCACGCAGGGCTTTGCTCGCTCGCGCGCAATCACGGCTTTCAATGCTACAACCAAGAATTCAAAAGTCGCATAATCGACCTTGCCACCAAAGGCGCCGTACCCGGTGTCTATGAGACAGAGCTTGTTGATGACGGCATCGGCAAGATCGTCGCCACCTTGAAAGGCGGCGCACCCGTCATCGTCTCGATTGCAAAATACTTTACCGAGCATGGTCGCTACCACATGGTCGTCCTTACCGGATACGAAGAAGAGGAGGGGAGGGCGGCGGGCTTCTCCTACCACGACCCTGAATCCCCTGAAGAAAAAGGCGGTCCCGACTTGTTTATAGACCTCGCCACCTTCAAGAACGGCTGGCGGAAATTCGCTCTCTTCGTCTATTCTCTATAAAATTTTGTTAAACTAAAGAAGTATGTTATTGTTTTTGCAGACATAACAACATGAGGTACTAGTAATGATCAGTTGGCTGAAACGATTTTTTAGATCACTCCCGCCCCGCCCTCTCACCCCTAAAGATGAGACGGGGAGACGGATGGTAGAGGCAATAGAAAAGTATGAAGATGCTCTGGACATAGATGAGGTGGGAAATGTTCAGATGGACGTGAACCACCCCACTGTCCGCGAAGCATTTTTTAAGAAAATGCAACGGATTAAGAACCATACAAAGGAACTATTCTTGCCGTGAGACGCTCCCCAAGCCCCATATTTTGGGGCTTTTTATGTGGTGCTTTCCGTATCATTTTGTGCTATACTTTCCATGTATTCAGATGGCATGTGGCGGCAAAAAGCGAAGCTTTTTGCCGCCCCCTATTCACCAGATACTAACCACTATTCACTCAAAAAAATGGCCGAAGAAAAAAAGAAAAAAGCATCATACGGCGCGGAGGCGATCACCGTCCTTGAGGGTCTTGAGCCGGTGCGCAAGCGCCCGGGCATGTATATCGGTACGACGGGTACCGAAGGTCTTCATCATTTGATTTGGGAGATTTTCGACAACGGCCGCGATGAGGTGATGAACGGCCATGCTGATCACGTCGAAGTGGCGCTCTTGCCCGGCAATAAGGTGCGCGTCGTGGACAACGGCCGCGGCATCCCCGTGGACATCCACAAACAGACCAAAGTCTCCGCGCTGGAGACGATCATGACCACCCTCCACGCCGGCGGCAAGTTCGGCGGCGAGGGGTATAAGATCTCCGGCGGTTTGCACGGTGTCGGCGCCTCTGTGGTGAACGCCCTTTCGGTTGATACGCGTGTGGAGGTGCATCGCGATGGCGGCGTCCATGTACAGGAATACGAAATCGGCAAGCCCCGCGCCAAGGTCAAGAAAATCGGCGACTCCGACAAACATGGCACGATCGTCACCTTCCAGCCCGACAAGAGCATCTTCAAAGACACCACCTTCACCTGGCAGAAAATAGTCGCGCACCTGCGCCAGCAGGCCTACCTCGCCAAAGGGATGCGTGTGAGCGTCATCGACGCGCGCGAGTATGCAGGAGATGCACTGAACGGCAAAGACCTCTACTACATCCGCGACCTCGGCCTCGACGTGCCAAGCATGTCCTTCTATTTTGAGGGGGGCCTCTATTCAATGGTGCGTTTCTATAACCAAACCTTGCCCGCGGTGCACCCCCACGTTTTCTATGTTGATCGCCAGATCGACGAGGTGATGGTTGAAGTTGCGTTGCAATTCGTCGACGATATCTCGTCGCGCGAGCTTGCCTTTGCCAACAACACCTACAACCCGGAGGGTGGTACGCACATTACCGGCTTTCGCACCGCGCTTACGAGGACACTCAACGACTACGCCAAAAAGAACGAACTTATCAAGGCGGGCGACGACCCGTTCTCCGGCGAAGACGTGCGCGAGGGTTTGACCGCCGTCATCTCCGTCAAATTGCCCGAGATCCAGTTTGAGGGGCAGACCAAGTCCAAACTCGGCAGTGTCGAGGCGCGCGGTGCGGTGGAAAAAGTATTTTCCGAGACCTTCTCCGTCTTTTTGGAAGAAAATCCCGACGACGCAAAGTCCATCATCAAAAAAGTCGTCTTGGCGCTGAAGGCACGCAAAGCGGCAAAGGCCGCCAAGGACAGCGTCTTGCGCAAAGGGGCGCTTGAGGGTTTTACCCTGCCCGGCAAGCTCGCCGACTGCCAGACCAAAGATATGGCGGAGTCGGAGCTCTTTATCGTCGAGGGAGATTCCGCCGGCGGCTCCTCCAAGCAAGGCCGCGACCGCCGCACACAGGCGATCCTGCCGCTCAAAGGCAAGATATTAAATGTCGAGCGTGCACGCCTTGATCGCATGCTCGCCTCCAATGAAGTCAAAGCGCTCGTGATCGCCTTGGGTACCGCTATCGGCGATACCTTCAACATCGAAAAGTTGCGCTATGGCAAAGTCATCATCGCCACCGATGCCGACGTCGACGGCGCCCACATCCGTACGCTCTTGCTGACGCTCTTTTACCGCTATTACCGCGAGCTGATCGACAATGGCCATATCTACATCGCCATGCCCCCTCTCTACAAGATCAAAAAGGGTAAAGAGATCGCCTACGCCTACTCCGACGAAGAGAAGCGCTCCGTCCTTCGCACCATGGGGGTTGAAGCTGTCGACATCGAGGAGGTTGCCGAAGAAGGCGATGAAGGCGAGGCGGCCGCAGAGGCGGTGGATGAGAAGGCAAAGCGAGCACCCAAGGTTGCCATCCAGCGCTACAAAGGTCTTGGTGAAATGAATGCCGAAGAGCTCTGGGAGACGACGATGGACCCAAAGACACGCACCTTAAAACAGGTTACCATCGAGGACGGTCTCGCCGCAGACCGCATCTTTGACATCCTTATGGGCACCGACGTTCCCGCTCGCAAGTCGTTCATCCAAACACATGCTAAAGAAGCAGAGCTCGATCTTTATGCATAGTTCTTGCTTTTTTATTTTTCTATGATATCTTGACAGGTAGGTTTTCTTTGATATAGAGACGGTTGCCAAAGGAGGTGATTTAAGTGTATCGAGCAATATTGAGATTGTTTCAACGAAACAGAAGCAAGCATGTCTGTGCTTTTAGTCATAGGCATGGCGGAAGATCGTTGAATAAACATGAGATTTCGAGCCAGTGTGCCGGCATGTGCCGATGCTTGGGTGTGTGATAAAAGCGTAGTTAGTAATGAACAGGCAGACTTTTTTGTCTGTTCATTTTGTTATAGATAGTAGGAGGTCGTATGTTTCAGGTTAATAGATTGACGGAATTGAATGCACCTATTTCCGTAAACCTTGAGGTAACTGAGAAATGTAATCTGCATTGTAGCTTCTGCTTCAATGCAGCTCCCGTTTACAAGAAATTCATGGATTCTTCTTCAGAGGAGCATGAAGATGGGAGTAACAGAATAAAGTTACTTGAGGTTAGTGCTGGAAATCGAATCTCGGATCAGCAGATACGAAAAGAAAGGATTTTTAAAATCCTTGATATATTGGCGGACGCGGGTGTGTTTGAGATTCGTTTATTTGGTGGCGAATTCACTGTTTTTAAACAGTGGAGAGAAGTACTCAAGTATGCATTCGAGAGAAACTTTTTCATCTCTTTTGTATCAAACGGATATTTATTGAATGCCGATGACGTGGATTTGTTGGCGAAATGTGGTGTGAAGGATTGCACCATATCTGTTCATGGTCCTGAAGATGTACACGATAAGGTAACTGGGAAGGTTGGAAGTTTTCAGCGGGCAATGCGCGCAGTCGAATTACTCAGGGAGAAGGGAATAACTGTGAGCGTAGCATATACCCCGCATAAACAGAATATTCCATATATCTACGAGTTCGTTTCATTATTGGCTGAACGATACTCAGTGGAATACTTTTCTATCAGTCGCCTTTTTAGTGATGATCGCTACGAATGCTTAGAATTGCGTGATTATCACTATTTATTGCGGGAGATTGATAGGTGTCATAGAGTGCTTGGAGTAGTTATATCACTCGCAGACTCCTTTCCTCGATGCAAAGTTCCCATGAAATACTGGAAATATTTGAGTTACTGTTCGCAAGGAGTTGCTTTTGGGCAGGTTGATTTTAATGGAAACATTAAACATTGTTCAGCAACCAGTAAACCATTAGGCAGTCTATTGGATGATCCTCTAAAGTATTTGTGGAACAAAAAATTAGAGGGGATGCGTAACTTGGATCACTTACCTAAGTCTTGTCGGATCTGCCCCATATTTTGTGGAGGTGGCTGCACAGTATCTAGGGGTGTTCAACATCAATTTGCTCCTGATGAGTTTATTCCATGGCCCAAAGATGAAGGATGGATCGGGGCGATTCAAAAGTCTCTATGGAATCGCCTTCGAAAAATACTGTTCTCCATAGGACAATTGATCCAATCTCGTCAAAGGAAGAAAAAAGATATTCCTTTATCTGATTTTCCAGCGTTACAGTAGCGGTATCGTATACGTCAGGAATCTGAAATGTCTTATATTGCTATGTTTGAAAAAACAGGAATAAAGACCTTGTCGCCCTTAGCAGCCTTTGTGCTAACATTATTGGATGGAAAAAATTCTCTGGAATCAATCCTTCAATTATCTCAAAATTCCTTTGATTGCACGGAGGCAGATATCCGTATGATTATTAGTGACGTTTCGTAGTAAAGAGGGGGGTAGCCCCCCTCTTTTTTCTTTGATATTGTGAAGTAGGCACCGACGTTCCCGCCCGCAAGTCGTTCATCCAAACCCACGCTACCGAAGCGCAGTTGGATATTTAAATGTGTATGCAGTAGAGAGTAGTCGGTAGATAGTATGCTAACCGCCACAGGGCGGTTAGATGCTTTTTTTGCAGCCGCAGACGCCATACAGACTACTGCCTACTGTCTACATTCTCCTCCTATTGACACCGTATCGTTATGGATTTAGAATGCAACCATCATATCGGGATTTTGAGATGAGTAACCCTCTCTCCCGATCTTCTTTTCATCCATATGCCCGACGAACACTACACAGAATCAAATCAAGACGACGTTGAGATCGTTGAAGAATCTGGAGGTCGAACGTCGTTTCGATCGCCCGATCTCGCGCGTGTCAAAGATGCCTTACAGCAGTGTCAGGCCGAGCGCCAAGAATACCTCGACGGCTGGCAACGCGCGAAGGCCGACTTTGTGAACGCCTCGCGCGAACACGAAAAGATGCGCGTCGATTTGGTCAAATACGCATCGCAACGCACCCTTGAATCGTTCCTTCCCATCGCCGACAGTTTTGATATCGCCTTTGCCAACAAAGAAGCATGGGGGAAGGTGGATGCCACATGGCGCACCGGCGTAGAGTATATTTATGCCAACCTGGTAAAGACCTTTGAAGAGAACAGTCTTGTACGCTACGGTGCTTCGGGCGAGATGTTCGACCCCGCACTGCATGAATCTGTTGAAACGGTTGCCGTCGACGATGTGAGCAAGGATGGCATGATAGTGGAGGTGATAGCGCGCGGGTATACGCTCCACGACAAAGTGATCCGTCCGGCGCGTGTCCGCGTAGGAGCATTTCATTCTTAATCTTACTATTTCAATTTTCTTCTTTATATATTATGAAAGTACTTGGTATAGACTTGGGAACAACCAACTCGGCGATGGCCATCATCGAAGGCGGCCAGCCGAAAATCATTGAAAATGCCGAGGGTGCCCGCACCACGCCCTCTGTCGTTGCCATCGCCAAGAACGGCGAGCGGCTGGTAGGTACTCTGGCCAAGCGTCAGGCGGTAACCAACCCCACCAACACCCTCTTCGGCATCAAACGCTTGATGGGGCACACCTTCAGCGACCCGCACATACAGCGCGATCGTACGTCGTCGCCTTTCGGCATCATTGCGGGAACGAACGACACGGTGAAGGTCCGCATGGGCGACAAGGAACATACGCCCGAGGAGGTGTCGTCCATGATCCTGCAGAAGCTCAAGAAGGATGCCGAGACGCGCATCGGCGAGACGATCCGCGATGCCGTCATTACCGTACCGGCATATTTCAACGATTCCCAGCGCAAGGCGACCAAAGACGCCGGCGAGATTGCGGGCTTCAACGTCTTGCGCATCATCAACGAGCCGACGGCCGCCGCCCTGGCCTATGGCTTCGACCGCAAAAAGAACGAAAAGATTGTCGTCTTCGACTTCGGCGGCGGTACCTTCGATGTAACCGTACTTGAGGTGGGTGAAGAGGTCGTGGAGGTCAAGTCTACCGACGGCGACAGCCACATGGGCGGCGAGGATATCGACCGCGACATCGTCACATGGCTGGGCGATGAATTCAAACGCGAGAATGGTATCGATATCACCAAAGATCCTCTCGCGCTTCAGCGTTTGAAAGAGGCCTCCGAAAAGGCAAAGCACGAGCTCTCCGAGGCGCAAGAGACCGAGATAAATCTCCCCTTCATTACCTCCGACGCCTCCGGCCCCAAGCACTTGGCAATCAAACTCACGCGCCCCAAGCTTGAGAGCATCGCACAATCCTACATTGATCGTTCGGTGGAGATTACGCGTCGTGCTCTTGGCGCCTCCACTTATGGCATCGCCGACATCGACGAGGTCATCATGGTCGGCGGCCAAACCCGCATGCCGGCGATTATTGACGCCGTTCGCACACTCTTCGGCAAGGAGCCAAATCGTTCCATCAATCCCGATGAGGTGGTGGCCGTGGGTGCCGCCCTCCAGGCGGGTATCTTACAGGGCGATGTCAAAGACGTGCTTCTCTTGGATGTGACCCCGCTCTCACTCGGCATCGAGACGATGGGCGGTGTGGCGACCAAGCTCATAGAGCGCAACACGACCATTCCGGCATCGCGCTCACAGGTATTCTCAACCGCCGCCGACAATCAAACATCGGTGGAGATCCACGTAACCCAAGGCGAGCGCCCTATGGCGGCCGACAACAAGACCCTTGGCAGGTTCATGCTCAATGAGATTCCGCCAGCACCGCGCGGTATGCCGCAGGTCGAGGTGACTTTTGACATTGACGCCAACGGCATCGTCAGCGTCAAAGCTAAAGACAAGACGACCGGCAAGGAGCAATCCATCCGTATTGAAGCGCGTTCCGGCCTCTCCCAAGAGGAGATCGAGCGTATGAAAAAAGACGCCGAGATCCATGCCGACGAGGACAAGACAAAACAAGAACTGATCGAGGCCAAGAACATGGCTGAGGCGATGGCCTACACCGCCGAGAAATCCCTCAAAGATGCGGGCGATAAGGTTCCTGCCGCTCTACGCGACGAGGTTACGGCACAGGTGAGTGCCACGCGCGCTGCGATCGCAGGCGGCACACGTGATGCGATCAAAAAAGCATCCGATGAACTTTCATCCGCGATGCAAAAGATCGGCCCCGCCATGAGCCAACCGCAAGGCGGCCCCTCAACCGGTGCGGGCGATAATGCTTCATCCGGCGACTCCGTTCGCGATGCCGAGTTCAAAGAAGACGATACGAAGTCATCGTAGAGAGTACCCTATCATCTATGAATAAAAAAGATTTCTACGACATCCTCGGCATTGAACGCAAGGCGTCGAAAGACGATATAAAAAAGGCGTTCCATAAACTCGCCAAAAAATATCATCCCGACAACAAGCAGGGCGGCGACGAGTCGAAGTTCAAAGAGATCAATGAGGCGTATCATACGCTTACCAACGATCAAAAGCGCGCCGAGTACGACGCCTATGGTCATACCTTCAACGGTGCTGGCGGCGGCTCTCCCTTTGGAGACTTCTCCGGCTTTCAAGGTGCACAGGGATTTGATTTTAGCGATCTCGGCGATATCTTCGGCGACTTTTTCGGCGGCGGAGCGGGGAGGGCGCGCGGTACCCGCAAGGGGCGCGATATCTCCGTTGACATGCGTCTTTCGTTTGTTGAATCCATCTTCGGCGGCGAGCGCACCATGCTCTTGGCCAAAACAGTATCATGCGCACACTGTAAAGCGACGGGCGGGGAGCCATCCGCCGGCACGGAGACGTGTACTTCATGCAATGGCCAAGGCAGAGTCCATGAAACGCGACAGTCCATGCTCGGCGCCATCACCAGCGTTCGCGAGTGCGCCATATGCAACGGCGAGGGCAAGATACCCAAAAAGAAATGCGCCGAGTGCCGCGGCTTAGGCGTCATCAAGCGTCAGGAGGAAATGCATGTTACCATCCCGTCCGGTATCCAGCATGGCGAGATGATTCGTTTGAGCGGCATGGGCGAAGCGGTCGCTCATGGCATACCGGGCGACTTGTACGTCCGCGTACATGTCGAGCAACATCCCGTCTTCAAGCGCGAGGGCGATACAATCGCCATGGATTTGAATATCAAATTGAGCGATGCTATCCTCGGTGCCGAATACCACGTTCCCTTGCCGGAAGGCGGAACGATCACCCTCGCGATTCCTGCAGGCATATCCATCGGCGAGGTTTTGCGCGTTGCCGGCAAAGGCGTGCCCAAGGATGCGAAGAGGCGAGGCGACATGCTCGTCAGATTGCGCATCCAACTTCCCAAAAAACTCTCACGCAAAGCAAAACAAGCATTTGAAGATTTAAAGAGCGAGGGGATCTAACCATGCACCGCCGCC
The DNA here is from genome assembly GCA_964348495.1 of uncultured Candidatus Saccharibacteria bacterium. Taxonomy (GTDB): domain Bacteria; phylum Patescibacteriota; class Minisyncoccia; order Phycocordibacterales; family UBA2135; genus CAYGCZ01. Next base: position 16,355 of record CAYGCZ010000011.1, on the reverse strand, counting down.
TGTTCTACAGGCGGCGGTTTGCCTTGGGGATAATCTCCATGCGCATCTTTAGGGACTATGGCGTATAGTTAACGTATCTATGGACACTCTAAGCACGACCACCCTCACCGCATCGACGACCGCCTCAACCACTCTGGTATTGCCCGAGGCGGTGGCGTCGTTCCTCAATGTGCCGGAATCAGGCATCACTCTCTCATCCGTCACATTTGATGCGACAATCGTCGTAGGGCTCATAGCACTCTTTCTCCTTTACGCCCTTGCGCGCGGCAAATCGCGGAGTACCGCTCTCTTTCTTTCGCTCTATCCCGCCGCTCTGCTCACCGGGCTCTTTCCACACATGGACGCACTTCTACCCTATGTGGGCGGGGTGCTCTACGCGCAGATAACTGTTTTTATAGCACTTACTATCCTTATGCGCGTCGCCCTCGCGAGGATCGTCTACTCCTTTTATGCCGACGGCCTACCGGCGATGATCTTTCAGGCGTTTCTCATCAGTGTCTGTATTGTCGGGGGGATTTTGTTCATAGGGCACCAGATCATACCCCTAGGCGAGATCCACGCCTTCTCCGAGCCCTTCCATCGCTTCTTCAGCTCCCAAACCGCCTTCTTCTGGACAACCGTCGTCTCACTCGCCCTTCTCTATCCGCTAAACAGGCGCGTCTAGTCACACCGTATGGAGATTATCTATCGTCCTCCCATAGAACCAACGTATCGTTATTCCCACAATAATCTCAATGCTGAGATATTTCTTATCCACTCGCGCACTTCAAAAGAAGAGCGCGCGTGTCTTATGTCGATACTCGCTCGCGCCCGTGAATCGTATCTTCGGTATGGCGACGTCCCTTTGTTTGATTCATTTGATGAGAACAGTATATGTGTGCTGATTCGCGTAGAACCTTCTTCCGATGCGCAAGGGTCTTCTGATGAAGAAGAGTGGTTGAGCGTGCGTTTTGTCCGAGCCGCCGATCACCGCGATGATCTCGATGAGTGTTTTTTGTGCACCATAGACGACGTGCCGGCGCACGAGGCCCTCGCCGCGGCGATCGATGCCGATGACCCGCTTTCGCACCTTATCGTCATTACAAAAATTTGCGGAATACCGAGTGTCGCCGCGCGGAGAGAAGCAGATGCTGATCGAGCGGCGAAACTTCGACACACGCCTCTTTCTTTCGCACTCGCCAAAGCCGCATATATGGCGTGGCGACCCTCCGTGACGGAAAAGGGCTACGTGTGCGGTATTTTTCGCCCCGAATTGGTCGAGCACCTCTCACAACCGGTACATGAAGGCGTGCCGGCACTGCCTTTTTACCGCGCGCATGAACTCCTCAAAAAAGAGGCGGGTGCCGTACGCATCATGCGCGAGCGCGTCTCGTATGACTATCCCGATTATTTTCTCAACAAAGACGACCTCGGAGCGCTCTTTGCCCGAACCGATATCTCCGTCTCGCGCGATATGAACGATCCGCAGACACGCGCATATATCGAAAAACACGTACGCGACGCGCCGGTTTTTTACGCCATGCCGTCGTCCCTCTGGAAAGAGACTCTCGCAATACTGATCAATCATCTCACAAAAATAAAAGGCGCCGACCACGATTGATCGACGCCGAACATTCTTTAAAGAACTTCTTTTTTTACAAGGAGGAAAGCGTCTTCCTTATACGCTTTTTCTCCTATAAAAATAGGTATCCTCTCGCGAGGAACTTCCAATTTTTCCGCTTGATTATCGGTAAGCGGAAAAAAATCTTTGAAATCATTGATATTCATCTCTAGTTTTGAAAAAGTATCTTTCGACACTTTTCCCTCAAACCGAAAGAAATGTACATCACTTGATTTCTCTGTTGGTAACTCGTACATCCTTGTGATTTTTTCCACAAAATATGTGGAGGAGAAATACCCTCTGTCGCTGTTGGATATTTCAAAACTCACTGTCTTGAGCGGGTATTGGCCGCTCAACGATCCTCCTGGTGGCATAATAACCACCTTGTCGAATCCAAAACAGCGAATCACCGCCCGCTGACTTTCGGTGGGTGTTTCTGTCACGATTGCACAGGTGGTGCGTGACGTCGTGTTGTGAAAATCCAAAATGAAATCATGACCTGTTAGCAGAGGCATGATTTCGACAGCCCTTTTTTCCTCATAGGATTGAGGATCTTTCACTCCAAAACTTTGATTGAGATTTGTCTCCACAAACCTCACGTTTTTTTTGGATGCTTTTGGGTTGGCGATGAGTGTCGTTATGTGTTCGTACAATAACGACTCTTCTTTGATCCTATCCAGCATTCCAACAACCTCAATCCCTGTTTTTTCATCACCATGGGTCCCGCCCACAATAAGAATCTTCTTCATTTCAGTCTCCTCTTCTTGGTTTTTGTAAAGATCATTCGTACCGTTCTTTTGTACCACATATTTTAATTCAATGCAATGGTTTCTGTCGAAGCAGGTAGTCGGCCCGATGCTATACTAAAACCATGAACGACACATCAAAACCGATCCTTTTTAATGCCGCCGAGGCGCATGCGTCACAGGCGATTCGCTACGAAGAAGACGGCACGGCGATCCTTGTTCGCAACGGCGAGACGATACGCATCCCGCGCGCCAATCAATTCGATCTCACGCAAGGAACCGTCTTTGGCTTAAACGAGCGTCTCACCGGCGCGGCAACCTCTCCCGCGATCACCGCCGATGGTAAGACATTGCGCGATCTTTTCAACGATGAGTGGCAGGCATACGAAGCCGCCCTCGATTCCTACGAAGAGACGGGGCGGTTCGAGTATGGTGTCTACGCTTATTATCCCGCGAGAGGGGATTTGGTGCGCTACTGCCCGCCCTTTTGGCATCGTGTCGTCGCCGTCGCCTCTTCGTCGATGCTTCTTGCCGACCCTGCCTGTGAAAAGCGGTGGCGCGAGATCCGTGAAATACTCTCGCAGACCACCCTTGCTGTTGCCGGAGCGAGCGTGGGCAACAACATCATCCATGCATGCGTCATGGACATGCGCCCCGACCACATAAAAATAGCCGACAAGAGTCGCTACAAGATGGAAAATATCAATCGCGTACGCTTGGGGTATCGCGACATCGTCGAGTCGGATCAGGATCGAACCGACCCCACGCAATCGCTCTTGCGCAACAAGGCCGTCGTTACCGCCGACCAGCTGTATGCAATCGATCCGTTCCTTACGGTGCATGTCTACGACGAAGGGATCGCCGACGATAACCTCGAACGATTTTTTTCGGGCGGGGAGGGGGAGCCGGCCGCCGATATGATCGTCGAAGAGGTAGACGATCCGCGCATCAAAATTCAGTTGCGTGAAGAGGCGCGCCGCCGCCGTATCCCCTTGGTTATGGCAACGGATATAGGATCATCGGTACAGATCGACGTCATGCGCTACGACCAAGACGCATCCCTGCCGATGGCCTGGGGGAGTACGGATGAGGCATTGATCGAGAGTATGGAAGAGGTCTACCGTCATCCGGGTAACCGCGCGGTGTTCTTTTCATTCGTCGATCGTCTCATAGGATCAGAATACCGCACCGATGAGCTCGCTCGTATTATTAATGCCACGGTCGAGATTCCCACATCTACCATCATTCCGCAGTTGGGGTCTACCGCGATGGCGGCCGGCGGAGCGCTTGCCGAGATCATCGCCCGCATACGTCTGGGACATGACGTACCGCGGCGCGCCATGTTCAATAAAAAAACATTTGAAGTCAGGCACTACGATAGTGCGATAGGCTGATCTTTAAGAAGTACCTCATCAAGCGGCAAACGAGGGGAGTGCGGCCGTGCTTCTTTGACCGATGGATCTTTGGGGTATCCCATACGAAATACGGCACAAAGGGGAGTAAGCGTACCTAATGATGCGGCGAAGATACGGTTAATGAGCCGTACTTCTACGATTGCCGCATGTACGGCAGACGAAATGCCTTCTCGTTCAAGAATTAAAAATGTACGTTGGAGCGCACGGCCGGTGGCGAGCCACGCGGCGATATCATCGTTCGGCGCGGTGAAAAAACCGAGAGCGGGCGATTTTTCCAACCCCATCTTTCCACCAAGAGAAAAGCGCAGCATATCTTCAGGTTCAAGCTTCTCTTCTCCTATCAACCCGCGATGAATACGCAACGCTTGAAGATCATCAAGGCCGAAGGTCGTCCCGGGCATACCGACGTGTGAAGCGGTATCGTTTGGTAACAACCAGTCGCCCAACTCGCGCGCAAAGCGCCGTGCGTTGAGGACGTAATTGTCCGCTTGCCCCTGGAATTCGGCGATGGCGAAACGCCGTGTTGTATCAGTTACTATGTGAAGCGAAACTCCGTCGGTGAAGGTTTGCGTACGAAGCAAATCCATAACCTCTTCGGAAATAAGCCGCGCCGGATCAAACTCGGCGCGCATCATCTTGCGTGTGCGTATGCAGGGGAGGAGAGAGGCATCGTCTCCGGCGGCACATGCTGAAGCAGACCCCGATGTTCGTACGGTGATCGTCGCGAGGGGGATACTCTTGTTGCCCCGATGACCTTTATACAGAGATTGCTTATCCAGAGATATGTATGACAAACGAGTATGAAGACCATATGCGGACGCCGCAACCAGTATGTTCTCAATCGCGCATCCGACACTGATCACCGCTTGACGTCCGGCAGGATCAGACTCCGGCAGGATCATCCCCGCGTGTACGGCGATGGTGATCGTACCGGTGGCCGGATCAATGAAAAAACGCCACGGTTGCGTATTGTGTGAATTAGGAGCGCAACAAGCGAGTGCGACAAGCTCGCGAAGTTGTTCTTCTGGTTGTTTGCTGAAAAATATCGCAGAAGAGAGAGTCGGCCTTACCCACAACGACGATGGTGTATTCATAGGAATATAGTATATCATGTGAGTATGAAGCATATATGTTTGGTATAGAAATCATTCTTGGGGTGTTGGTTTTTGCCGTAAATATCTATTTGGGCATTTTGGTTTTTTCGCGCGATACGAAGAATTGGACAAATCGCCTCTTTCTGATCTTGGCGATCTTAATTAACGCCTATGTCATCACCAACTTCATCTCTCTTCATCCGACACTGATCAATTCACACGATCAACTCTTCTGGATCCGCATTGTCATGTTCGTTACCTCATTCATCGGTCCATCACTTTTTTTCCTCGTCTATGTCTTTCCGCGACATACCGCACGCATCGCCCCCGTCCTCCTGTACCCGATTCTCGCTCTCATGATACTCTCGGCAGGGCTTTCACTCTCACCTTATGTTTTTACCGATTTACAATATATCGGCGGACAGCCCATTCCAACGCCCGGTCCCGGCATCTTCGTCTTCATGCTCGATTTTATCGGACTTTTTATCGCCAGCTTCGTGGTTTTGATTCTCAAACTCCGCAAAGAAAATGGTCCGGAACATCCTCAAATAAAAACTATTTTTTATGGCGTGCTTGTATCATTTTCGCTGATGGGTTTCTCAACAGTCATTTCGGTCGTCGTTTTTCACACGTCGTCATCTGTTTTTTTAGGACCGTTATATAGCTTGTTTCTTATTTCCGCTATCTTTTATGCTATCCTCCATTACAACCTCTTCAACATAAAAGTCTTTGCAACTCAGATATTTGTTGTCGCCATAGGGCTTATCTATTTGACTAAATATGTCCTCGCCGCTTCTATCGCCGATCGTATCGTCGACGGTAGTATCTTTATCGTAACGATGTCTTTCGGCATTTTACTTATTCGCAGTGTGCAAGGTGAAGTACGCGCCCGTCAAGAAATTGAAGGCCTTATGACCAACTTACATGAGGCAAACAAACACCTGAAAGACCTTGATCAACGCAAGTCTGAGTTTCTCTCGCTCGCCTCACATCAATTGCGTACGCCGCTCACCGCGATCAAGGGCTATTCGTCATTGGTGCTCGAAGGAGCGTTCGGCAAGATACCCAAGCAAGCGATCGGCGCGATAGAACGCATCTTCGAGTCCAGTAAGTGGCTCGTTACCATCGTGGATGACTTCCTCACCATATCCCGCATCGAGCAGAACCGCCTCCATTACATTTTCGAGCAAATTGATCTTTACCCGCTCCTCGAATCGCTCGCACATGAAATGACCTTATCGGCAGGTAAAAAAGGCCTCACTCTCACCTTTGAAAAAAAAGGTGCGACGTGTTGCGTCCTCGCTGATGGAGAAAAACTCAAACAGGTGATCGCCAATCTTATCGACAACAGTATAAAATATACCACCGCCGGCGGTATCACCCTCTCGACAGTGGAAGACCCCCACCATCATTCGGTACTTATTACCATCACCGACACGGGTATCGGCATGAGCGTCGAAACACTCGATCTCCTTTTCAAGAAGTTCTCTCGCGCCATGAACGCGAGTAAAATGAACACCGGCGGCTCCGGTCTTGGCTTGTATATTTCCCGCAGAATCATCGAGGAGCACAGCGGCCGCATCTGGGCGGAGTCGGCGGGTGAAGGGAAAGGATCATCATTTTTTATCGAGTTGCCGCTCGATACTCATGCCCAACATGCGGCCAAGCAGATGGCCTGATCGAACACTCAAATACAAAAAACAGGTCTTGCGACCTGTTTTTTGTATGGGCAATAGAGATGCTTGTTATTTTGCCTCGCCGGTTGCCGCATCGACGCGGACTTGTTTGGTCCGAAATTCCGAGCCGTCAAAGCCGGTCTTGCGCACCGTGGCAAACTTGACAATGCCATCCGTAAGGGCGAAGAGGGTATGGTCCTTGCCCGTGCCGACGTTCTTTCCGGGGAGGATCTTGGTACCGCGCTGACGCACGATGATATTGCCCGTAACGGCTTTCTGGCCGTCATAGAGCTTGGTACCGAGATATTTCGGATTTGAGTCGCGTAAGTTTTTTGCCGAACCGCCGGCCTTCTTTGTTGCCATATCAGTAAAATATAAAAAATAATAGGGGAATCTGCCTTGTTTTCATGGCTTTTTTCCCTATACTTGATGTATGAACAGTGTACAAAATACCCTAAGAAAAATCAAGTCCGTCGCCCGTATCTTCGACCGGAGGACGGATATCTTCCTCGCCGCAGTCATGATACTCCTCGGAGTCGGCTGTTTCGGCCTCGGACGCCTCTCGGCGATGGGGTACGAGCCGCCGCCTCTGCGTTTTGAGAATGCCGACGGAACCATCGCGACCGGCGAGCCGATCACGTTACCACCCTCGGCATCGGCGGGGGATACGGCCACCGATGCAACCTACGTCGCATCTTCAAAAGGAACGATCTACTATCTACCGTCGTGTGCCGGAGCAAAAAAGATCAAAGAAGAAAACAAAATATGGTTTGCGAGTGCCGACGAGGCGCGCCGCGCAGGGTATGAGCCCGCCAAGAATTGCGGAGGGATGTGATATACTAAGACGACATATTACTGACTATGAGCTTTTTTTCACAGTTTTCACCGATCAAGAAATATCGACCGGGGCCCGGCTCCATCCCCATGCAACAACGCATGGTACCTGTAGGAATCTGCGAGGGCAAGAAGCTGTACGTCAACAAGGTAAGTACAGGTCGGCTCTTCGCCATTATGCGCGAGTTCTGGGCGGGCTTCAAGACGCTCAAGCAGTACGACCTCGCCGTAAGCTTTTTCGGCTCTTCACGCTCATCGTTCCCCGAAAAAATGTACAACGACGTCAAAGAGCTTGCACAGCGTCTTGCACAGTCCGAGTTGGGCTTTGCCGTCATCACGGGCGGCGGCGAGGGGGTCATGGGTGCCGCCAACAAAGGCGCCTACGAAGCGGGCGGAGCATCAGTCGGTCTCAATATCAAACTCCCCACAGAACAGCACCTAAACCCCTATACGACCGAATCGGTGCAGTTCAATCACTTCTTCGTCCGCAAGGTCATGCTGGCCTTCGCCTCGGAAGTCTACGTTTTCTTTCCCGGGGGCTACGGTACCCTAGATGAACTCTTCGAGATACTCACCCTCGTCCAGACGCGCAAGATACCGCCGGTACCCATCGTGCTCTACGGCAGGGAGTACTGGGCACCGATGCTTGCTTGGCTTCAAGAGACGGTACAAAAGAAGCATGGAGCGATAGACGAGGCGGACATCAAACTCATCACCGTGGTGGATTCCGTCGATGAAGCATACGAAGCGATTGTTCGGTTAGTAAGGGAGCAGTGTGTGTAGTTAAATTAAAGTTGAATATACTACAGAATATACTACAGATTTTTACAAAACAAGATTTTATTTGTACTATGTAAGTGTCCCCTGATACTGAATAAAACCAGTCACTTTGACCCCAAAGAGAGGTACCGGTTCCGGTTTTGTGTAGCCGTTGGGCACAAGCATTATCGGGGGACAACCGTTACCTCTTTTTGGGGTTGATTTATAAAGAATAAAAAATTTGACTATGAAAAATGAACAGAAGTCCCCTGTCTCTTTCAAAGAGATGACCAACCAGTTTTCCCTTCAGAAAACATTACGATTTGAGTTGCGATATGCAGATTTATTTCCAGAGACAAAAAACTTATTAGAAACTGGTGGAATTTTTGAGCGCGATAAAGTTCGTGCCGAAAAATACAAACTCACCAAGCCGTGGATTGATCGCTTCCATCGCGAATTCATTATTGATGCTCTGAAAGATTTTAAGTTTTCTGATCTTGAAAGCTATCGTAAGATACTTAAAGCACATCTGACAGACAAAAAGAGTAAGGATATACAGAAAAAACTTGAAAAGATAGAAGGGGGACTCCGTAGTGAGATACGAGACAGTTTTGATAATGCTGCTGCTAGGTTGCAGGTAGAGAATACTGACCACATCAAGAAGTCCAATACAGATGCCTTATTTGAAGCTTCTATTTTTAAAGTACTTGAAAATAAGTACAAGGATGAAGATGGTGTGATTATTGATGGTGCAAATATATTTGATGGTTGGAATAACTGGGCTGGATATTTTGATAAATTTTTCCAAACGCGCAAAAATTTCTATTCAACAGGCGAAGAGTCAACTGCTATTGCTTTTCGTATCATCAATCAAAACCTTCGGCGTTTTATCCAGAACATTGAGAAATATGAATCGATTAAGGAAAAGGTCGTAGACCTACTAAAAGCCGAAAAAAATCTCGACGTGAATTTTGATGAGGTGTTTTCTCTTCATAACTACAATACCTGTCTATTGCAAGATGGAATAGATGCATATAATCGTGCAATCGGTGGTTTTGTAGATGAAAAGACAGACGCAAAAATTCCAGGGATAAATCAGCTCGTGAATGAATATCGGCAAAAAACAAAGGAAAAACTAGGTTTTTTAACAATGCTTGATAAGCAAATTCATAGCGAGAAAGATGCCTTTATGGAAGCGATTGAAGATGACGAAGAGCTACTTGGGTATATCAATAATTTTACAAAGGGCGCTGATTATAAATTTTCTGCAATGCGTAAATTATTTTTGAATATTGCGCAAGACCAGTCGCAATATAATCTAGAAAAAATTTATATTTCTAGTAACGAGTTTGTTCGCAGTGGCACAAGATGGTTCTTTGATTTTGAAACGATCCAAAATAAGCTTCTAGAAACTGGAAAATCAAAAGCATGGAAAGACATTTATAAAACTCGAGGTCTTGGGGGATTTAAATTTGACAAAGATAAATCAGAAATAAAATACCCTTCTCATATTATCTCTAAGCACCTGGCAGGGGTACTTGGTGATTTGTCTGGAAATACAGATTTGCTTAACAAGCGGTATTCGATTGCGGAAGAAAAGCCAAAACGCTTACGGGGCATTGATTTCTCATTGCAAGGTATTGCAGGATTTTTCTATGCGTTCTTGTTTGAAATAGAAAAACAATTCGAGAGGGTTCAGGTAATAGACGGTGCTTCTGAGAACGCAACTGAATTGATTGGCTATGATGTATTTCGTCCCGAAATTGATCATGTTACTACACAAAATATCAGTCAAAATAAGTCTGTGATTAAAAATTATTTTGATAGCTCGTTACATATCTACCAAATAATCAAGTACTTCGCTCCTGAGAAAAAACGACAGTGGCTAGAAGCACTTGAGCTTGATGATAATTTCTATAATGATGCCAACACAGGTTTGAAGTCTGTATTTTATGATGAAAACGCAATGAGTAAATCAGCTTATGACTTAATCGTGAGAGAGTATAACTTGGTGCGTAATTATTTAACACAAAAGCCGTACAGTACAGATAAATGGCTGTTAAAATTTGATACACAGACCCTTGCTAAAGGTTGGGATAGGAACAAAGAAAAAGATAACGCGTCAATAATTTTACGTAAAGATGGTCGTTACTATTTAGGTATAATGCATCCAAACAGCAAAGACCTATTTCTCCCTAAAAACCAGAAAGAGTACGCGGGTATTGGTTTTGAAAAAATGGCTTATGCGCAGATGGCTAGTCCTTCAAAAGATATCCAAAATTTTTTAGTGATCGATGGAAAGACGGTTCGTAAAACAGGCAGAAAGGATCGTGATGGAGTAAATCGACAATTGGAAAGAATAAAGGATGAATTCTTGCCACAGAAAATAAATAATATAAGGAAACAAAAAACTTACCTAAAAAGTAATGAAAATTTTAGTGTACAGGACGCTAATATGTTTATCGATTACTACAAAGATAGGCTGATTGATTATTATAAAGGCAGGTTTGAGTTTTTGTTTCGGGATATATATTCAGATTTTAAAGAATTTTCTGACCATGTTGGAGAGCAAACTTACTGGATTAAGTTTGAGGATGTATCAGAAACATTTCTTGCTGAAAAGAGCAGGAAAGGAGAGATATATATCTTTGAAATTCAAAATAAAGATTGGAACCTCAAGGACGGTCAACCAAAAGAGGGGGCTAAAAACCTTCAGACCGTGTATTGGGAAGGATTATTTGATGATGTAAATAAGCAGAAGAACTTTGTTTTGAAGCTTGGAGGATTGGCTGAATTATTCTTTAGGCCAAAAACACCTAAAGAAAAGTGGAGATATAAAGTTAGAGATAAAATTACAAATAAATACATCTTCAGTATTTTGAATGAAACGACAGGTAAAATAGAGCCTATTAAAGAAAATTATCCTGGCGCAATTGTGGATAAAAAACGTTTCACTGAAGATAAAATGTTCTTTCATTGCCCAATTACCCTTAATAGAACAGCGCCGACAGCATACTCAAAGGATGATGGGATGTCATCAGTACTCCCTGATTTAAACCAAGCTGTTCAAAATGTAATCAGAGAACAAAAGCAACCTATGCGAATAATTGGTATTGACCGCGGGGAAAAACACCTCGCTTACATATCAGTAATTGATGAGGATGGAAAAATCCTGCTCAGCAAGACTCTCAATGGAAATTACGCAGAGGTATTGGCAGAGCGAGCAAAAGATCGCATTCGCTCACGACAAGACTGGTCAGATGTTGAACAGATCAAGGATACTAAGAAAGGATTCGTATCGCATATGGTGCATGAAGTGGTTTCGATGGCGCTTGAATATAATGCGGTGATTGCCCTAGAGAAGTTAAATTTTGGTTTCAAACAAAAGCGCAGTGCTATCGAAAAGAGTATCTATCAGCAGTTTGAAAAGCAGCTTCTCCAAAAGTTGAGTTTGGTTGTTGATAAAAAGATACTGTATGCAGATGATGTCGGTGGCGTACTCAACGCACTTCAACTTGCATCTCCAATTTCTGCCATGAGAGATATTGGACATCAGGATGGTATCGTATTCTTTGTTCCGGCTGAGTACACTTCGAGCACTGATCCAGTAACTGGATGGCGAAAGCATATTTATTTAAACTCTGGTGAAAAGTTGAAAGAACATTTTGAGAATCGAGACATTGTTTTATATTATAATGAAGAACAATGCTCGCATATCTTTAAATATGATCAAAAAACTTTTGATACTAATCTGTCGACTTATCCATGGGAAATGCGAGTGTATACACCACGCATTGTTCGCTTTAAGAGCGAGCAGGGTTATTGGGATACCAAGAAAATGGACAAGGATTTATTGGATTATCTATTTAATGCTTGGAATTTCACAGATGAGGAGAAAAAAAGTAGTGACATATCGCGCATAATCTCAACGAAGCTCAGTAATGGAGAGTTGGATGAAAAAAAGGACTGGCGAAATGGACCTAAAAAGCGTAAAGAATCGTTTTTTGACGGGTTGCTCTATATTTTAAACCAGGTTCAAAATATGCGTAACTCTACAAGCGAAAGTTCTAAAAATAAAACTAATCGTAATGCAGCGGACTATATCGCTTCACCTGTAGTGGGTGGTTTGATTACATACGCTGATACTTATACAAATGAGGAGTTCACAAGAGAAAAACTTCTCAGTCTCTACAAGGGTGATAATAAAGAAGAATTTGTGAATGAGTTTAACGCTGATGCTCTGGGCGCCTATAACATTGCTCGCAAGGGACTGATGATGTTGGAACGGATAAAGAATAATTCCGAAAAACCTGATTTATTTATCAAACGTCAAGATTGGGACAAGTGGGCGCAAGAAAACAGGGCACAATAGTGAAAGAACCATATTATTGACTAAATATCAAATATGTGATATAAAAAACTGCCGACATGTCGGCAGTTTTTTATGGAGCCCTATATTCCCATCTCAAAGATCAATGATTTTGTCTATTGCCCGCTTTCACTGTATCTCCATCGCATGTATGAGCAATTTGATACCGATACCTATCACCAAACTCCACAGGTGGTGGGGAGTATCAACCACGAATGTATAGAAACAGGGATGTACTCCAGTGCCAAGCGATTTATAACAGGATTGCCTGTTTATAACGAGAAGTATCGAATTATGGGAAAGATAGACATATACGATGACGAAGAGTGCGTGCTTATCGAACGAAAGACACGCATAAAAAAGATTCATCCCGGGTATATATACCAACTCTGGGCGCAATATTTTTGTATGACAGAGATGGGATATTATGTGGATCGCCTCATTTTACACTCATTGGAAGATAACAAACGATGCGTGGTCGGCCTTCCTGAGGGTGAGAATCGTATAGAGTTTGAGGATGTATTACAAAAAATGCGTACTTTCAATATACGCCATGCCCTCGATCATTCGTGTGCAAAATGTACACGAAGCATTTACGGTATTTTAAGTTGGTAATAGATGTATGATCAGTCTCCCAGATTTCAAAGAAAAACAGATGCTCTTTATACGGGCAGGGGATGATATTCCCACAGGTATCAAGTTGGATAACGAAAACATCGTCTTCACACAGGATGGTAAGCCAATAAACCGACTGTCATGTCACAAAGTGTTTGTGGTATTTATTCTGGGCGATCTGACGGTTACGAGCCGACTTCTTCGAGATGGAAATCGCTATGGGATATCGTTTTTCTTTTTGAAAAATAATTTTGAGACATATGCAACATTAGGAGCGAGTGCGGAGGGGAATTACCTCTTGAGAATGAAGCAATATGACTTAAAAGCGGCGGAGGAGATGATCATGGCACGTCAAATCGTCTCGCAAAAAATACATAACCAATTTCTGCTCTTGAAGAATAGAGATAAGGACAGCGTATCGAATATCAACTTGGATGAGGTACTGCAACGAGTACAAAAAGCCTATGGCGAGCAGGAACTATTGGGTATTGAAGGAGAATTTTCCAGAAAATTCTTCTCATCATATTTTAGTGAGATGAAGTGGGTGCGTCGCACACCCCGAGCAAAGATCGATGTAACCAATTTTTTGATGGATATGGGATATACATTCCTGTTCAATTTTGTTGACTCGTTATTGCGTCTTCATGGGTTCGATACCTACAAGGGTATATATCACAAGATGTTCTTTCAACGTCGATCTCTAGCATGTGATCTTATGGAGCCGTTTAGATGCATTATCGATCATCAAATAGTGAAGTCATACAACCTTGGACAGATACATGAAAAAGATTTCAGTGTCCAAAATGGAAAAGTCTCATTATCGTTCGATAAAAACTATACCTATGTGAAGATTTTCACGGAGGCAATTATGGCTCAAAAAGAGAATATTTTTTCATATGTGCATGGTTTTTACCGGCATATGATGCGCGATACAAATCCCTTTCCGCGATTTGAGATAGATTTAAAATAAACAACTCTATGATCATCATCTCTTATGATTTTACGTCTGACAGTGTTCGCGCGCGATTCTCAAAATTCATAAAAAAGTATGGCAGGAAAATACAGTATTCCGTCTACGAAATTCACAATAGCCCGAGGATATTGCAAAATATACTGCATGAGATAGAATGGAGGTACAAGAAGCATTTCTGTAATGCTGACAGTATTCTTATCTTCCAGATATGCGAGGGGGATAAGAAGAAGGTCAAGCGTTATGGGTATGCAAAGAACGAGGAGGAGGAAGTTGTATTTTTTAGCGTCCCTCCCAAAAGAGGCCGGCCTTTGAAAACAAAATATAATACACCTGAAAAGGTGGAAATTGCTGTGTAGGAGATTAGTTTTTGTTAGGTATCAACGAAGGAAAACCGTGGTCCTTATTTTTTGAGGGAACAAAAACGGCTTTAATTATGGGAAAAAGTCTCAGTATATATTTTACTGGTTGCATCTTTACCCCTTAACCAAGCCATTTCCGGAGTCTAATACCTTCATTCAATTTCTACTTTTGTAGATTTGCGTATTGTCTATGGTTTCCTCCAGTCTAATACCTTCATTCAATTTCTACTTTTGTAGATCTATCCGGCACAAGAACTCCGAATGTGTCTAATACCTTCATTCAATTTCTACTTTTGTAGATATACCAGGGCCTTCAAGGCGCGCCATGTCTAATACCTTCATTCAATTTCTACTTTTGTAGATATAGCGTAAATTTTGGTTACCAATTGTCTAATACCTTCATTCAATTTCTACTTTTGTAGATCAAGCACAGGAACAACCCAAAAAGCGTCTAATACCTTCATTCAATTTCTACTTTTGTAGATGCGGGGGGTGGAGAGTGAGGGGTCGGTCTAATACCTTCATTCAATTTCTACTTTTGTAGATTAAAAGAGATCCTAAGTGACGAGATCGTCTAATACCTTCATTCAATTTCTACTTTTGTAGATCATGGGTGACGACGACGTAGACGCGGTCTAATACCTTCATTCAATTTCTACTTTTGTAGATAAAAGCGCGGTGTCATGGACATCAAGGTCTAATACCTTCATTCAATTTCTACTTTTGTAGATTGCTTTTGACGTGGGTAGAAATTTGGTCTAATACCTTCATTCAATTTCTACTTTTGTAGATTCGTGGCTAGTAGCAATTTCATGCGGTCTAATACCTTCATTCAATTTCTACTTTTGTAGATCGTTATTGCATCCTCCAGTGCATACGTCTAATACCTTCATTCAATTTCTACTTTTGTAGATCCAGCCGCCGCATCGAACTGCGCCTGTCTAATACCTTCATTCAATTTCTACTTTTGTAGATAGTCGGGCCGACCGTCGCGATGGTCGTCTAATACCTTCATTCAATTTCTACTTTTGTAGATTCGACGAACCTCACGACGTTTTGACGTCTAATACCTTCATTCAATTTCTACTTTTGTAGATTGAATGCTCGATCACGGTGCCACAGAGTCTAATACCTTCATTCAATTTCTACTTTTGTAGATTTGCCGAATGCCCAGCTGACATCGAGGTCTAATACCTTCATTCAATTTCTACTTTTGTAGATCGGCCGAACGGCGCGCACCGCGCGCGTCTAATACCTTCATTCAATTTCTACTTTTGTAGATTGTTGCATCATATATCTTACTGATTGTCTAATACCTTCATTCAATTTCTACTTTTGTAGATTTTTTCATTAGAGCTCTTTGATATAGTCTAATACCTTCATTCAATTTCTACTTTTGTAGATAGACATAGTCACCCTCCCTCCTACGGTCTAATACCTTCATTCAATTTCTACTTTTGTAGATTTGGAGTAACTCGTTGCCCCTCTCAAGTCTAATACCTTCATTCAATTTCTACTTTTGTAGATCTCCATTTGGTCATATCGCTCAAAAAGGTCTAATACCTTCATTCAATTTCTACTTTTGTAGATAAACGTTCCGGGTCTTCAACAAAATGTCTAATACCTTCATTCAATTTCTACTTTTGTAGATTGGTGAAGTTGGTGTTTTGACGGATGTCTAATACCTTCATTCAATTTCTACTTTTGTAGATTTGACAAGGTGGATGAGTATTTGCAGGTCTAATACCTTCATTCAATTTCTACTTTTGTAGATTTG
This sequence comes from uncultured Candidatus Saccharibacteria bacterium, assembly GCA_964348495.1. GTDB lineage: Bacteria > Patescibacteriota > Minisyncoccia > Phycocordibacterales > UBA2135 > CAYGCZ01. The sequence continues at coordinate 138 of CAYGCZ010000011.1, read as the reverse complement.
ATTGAGAGAATTGACCGAGATGGTCTAATACCTTCATTCAATTTCTACTTTTGTAGATTTCGGTGATGACCCCCTTTCGTATAGTCTAATACCTTCATTCAATTTCTACTTTTGTAGATAAAAAAAGACCCCCTAAGA
>CAYGCZ010000010.1:0-30689 GCA_964348495.1 uncultured Candidatus Saccharibacteria bacterium | reverse complement strand
AGTGCGGGTGTAGCTCAGGTGGTTAGAGCGCGTCACTGATAATGACGAGGTCCCAAGTTCGAGTCTTGGCATCCGCACTATGGGTATCATTTTTTTATTGGCTTATGTATGAGAGCGGGTGAAGGTGCGGGCGCTCCCTCACCCTGATAATGACGAGGTGAGGAAGCGAATACATGGAGCTTCCGCAAGACCTTTTGAGATTGTTTGGAGCTTTGCGAACAAACTATCCAAAAAGTGTACTGCTCCTGTAAGGAGACAAGTTCGAGTCTTGGCATCCGCACAGTTACTTACAGCAACATCTTTTTTGGTTCATTGTTTTTGTCGCGGTACTCGTTCTTTTGGTAAGGAGTCCCGATTGGCTTTTCGGATCGGCTGTGCGTGTTTGGGAACGTACTATCGCATAAAATGAGAACAGATGCCGCATTCGTCTCTTCCTGTACATAGGGGATATGTGTGATAGAGTGTGCGTAGAAGTTTGGAACTTGATAACCTAGACATAGGGGGCGACATGAAAATCATGTGTGTTCTTGAACTTGAAAGAGAGGGTGCAAAGAGGGTTGAGGGAAGGATTGTTGAGGAGTTTTTTGCGGCACGAATACGCCTATGCCTTAAGGAGAGGATATCATTTTTGGAAGAGTATGGTTTTGAACCATTCGTGGGGGCGGGCGAGTACGAAGGCGCGCCTGTTGAGTGGTACGAATATCGTTTTGAGGGAACGATTGATGATATGGATCGTCGTCTCTACAGCGCGGGTGTGCTCGTCGTTTATAATAACGCACAACAAGAGCCACGCACGTGGCTTGGTGCCCTTATCACAATCAGCGCACTGCTCGCTGTGTTAGGGGGTGTCGCCTATATAATCTTGAAATTAACAGAAGGAGGAGGTGCGATATGATTTTAGTTAGAAAAAAGGTCGTCATAACGACCGATTACGGAGTGTATATTAGACCTTTTGCACAATTAAAACCCGCCGAGACGCAGTCTCGGCGGGTTTCTTTTTTTAAACACTACGCTCCTTGCATCATCATCTTCAGGCCGCATACACTCCGAAAGATGCGGTTGTATCCGGTGAGAGATTGCCGAAAACGATGGGCGAGTATCTTCCACTGTTTCAGGTGAGCAAAGAGGTGCTCCACAAGAATACGCCGCGCGGCAAAGACCGCATTCTCCGCTCTTTGCTCAGTGGTCAGCTTCCGCAGTTTTGACGACTTGTGCGGCAAGAGCATGCCGGTTCCCACATACCCAAGATCACCCATATCGGCAGATGCTCCCGCGATATCGTAGAGTTTCTTGTCGTGCATGTTGCCAGGCACGGAACGTGAGATGTGTTTGATCCTTCCCTCCGCAGTCACCACCACCTGTGTTTTGATGGTCTGCTTGCGCTTTTTTCCCGAGTAACCGCTTCCTCCTCGGTGTCCTGTCTCTTGTTCGGTCGCGTCGACGATGCGGAGCACCTCTTCTTTGGAGAGGATCTTTGGTTCTCGGGGAATATCCATGCATGCGTCGATGAGTGGTTCAATCCTCTGAATATATCGATATGCGGTTGAGAAGTCGATATGAAAGAGAAAACCGAGAAACGCATAGGTTTCATACGTTCTGAAGTGAAGGAGGGTGAGGAAAACAGATTGCTCCAAGGTGAGGCGGTAGCGTCTACCCGCGCCGACGGCGTGCTTTCGTTGTTTTTTTGGTGTACGAGCATAGGCGTGCTGTTCCCAGAGCAGCGTAACCAACTCAACCAATCGATCGAAGACCGGAGGGGTGAGACCGGAGAGTGTGCGGAACAATTTGTGATTTTTCTTGAGTTTTGCGAGATTCATATACCTCCATGATACTGGGGGTATATGAATTGCGCAAAAGGTCTATTGTTGGAGTCATGGATGAAGGGTTGACGGTACGGCTCTCCTTTGGGGTTGAATTGAGCGCTCCTCTCAAAGAGAGATTGGGAGTACGCTACACATCCACCACACGGAGTAATACCGGACAGGTAGTGGCTCATGAGTACTTTTTTGATGGGTCTTTTGAAGATTTTGAGAGTTGGATCGCAACACAAGGATATTCAATCAGAGAGGACGATGACGAGACCACATCTACGCTTTCAAAAACAAAAATCACGATTACGTGGTTTCTTGTCGGAGCGGCACTTTTTGGGATAGTATATGTTTTTTCTTTATCCTAAAACATAAAGAAAAAACAAACACTCGCTTTTCAAGCGGGTGTTTTTTGTATATGCTGACCGTATTGCCGAAGTGGCGGAATTGGTAGACGCGCTGGCTTCAGGTGCCAGTTTTCGCAAGAAAGTGGAGGTTCGAGTCCTCTCTTCGGCACTTTTTTCCAAAAAATCCCGGCAGGGATTTTTTGTTGAAAAAAGGAGCCGAAGAGAGGACTCGAAGGCCGGAGGCGGGCACCGTCGCTGGCGAGCAAAGCGAGCGGCGCACGGTCGCCGAGGCGGGGTCGCAGGTACTTAGGTTTATGGAGCACCGAGTTTATCGAGGGGCGAACAAGAAACCTTAGTAACCTGTGACCGAGTCCTCTCTTCGGCACTTTCTTTTCTCAATTTTTATAGTACCATTACACAGTAGTCAGGCGTTGCATCACAATACGAAAAAAGGAGGGAGAATATGTATCATGTGCGTGATCTCTTCATCAAAGACATGCAATCCTTTCTGGAGAGGCATGGTTACAATTTTTGCACAGAACAGGGTGAAGACGGATTGGTTTTGTGTGGATCAGAAGTGCAAGGACGGTTTGTCGGAGATGAGTTTCTCATTAACTATCCACCTCTAGGAGAAACCAAAAAGGAGATCAGTATCATGAATCGCGCTTTTGTCTCGGTTCATGTTATATCTCAACGAGGGATGGCATACATACCATTCTCGCATCGTGTCGTCGAACCCCTCGCATGAGGGGTTTTGGTATACTGGGTCCATGAATTATCGCAACTTTTTCAAAAACAAAAAAATAACCCTTATGGGGCTGGGGCTTTTGGGGCGCGGTGCGGGCGACGCACGGTTTCTGGCCGAGTGCGGGGCTGAGCTCATCGTTACCGACATGAAGAGCGAAGAAGAGCTTGCTTCGTCAGTTGAGCCACTGCGGGTGTTTTCCAATGTTACGTTGCGTCTTGGCGGGCATCGCATGGAAGATTTTGAGGGGCGCGACATGATCATCAAAGCCGCCGGTGTTCCGCTTGACTCGCCTTCTATCGCTCACGCCCGTGAGCGGGGGGTACCGATTGAGATGAGCACCGCGCTCTTTACCGCGCTCTCCGGGGCGACGATCGTGGGTGTTACTGGCACACGTGGCAAGTCGTCGGTAACACACCTCCTCTACGAGATACTGCATTATGCCTCTACTGGCGCGGAGAAAAAGGTGTGGCTTGGGGGGAATGTCCGTGGGGTTTCTACGCTCGCGCTCCTGCCCGAGGTACGATCGGGTGATGTGGCAGTGCTCGAACTCGACTCGTGGCAGTTGCAAGGATTTGGTGAGCGACACCTTTCGCCACATGTCGCCGTCTTTACCAATTTGATGGATGACCACCTCAATTATTATAAAGGCGACCGTGCGCGCTACCTCGCCGACAAGCAAAATATCTTTGCGTGGCAAAAAGAGGGTGATCATGTGGTGATGGGCGCCGAGATCGCTGGCGAGCTTGCAGATGAGACATGTCGCGTGCCGAGTGAATTACACATCGTTGATGGAACGAAGTTGCCCGATGAGTGGACAACCCTCATGAAAGGCGAGCATGCGATGCGCAACATCCTGCTGGCGGTCGAGGCGGCACGAGCACTCGGTGTGAGCGATGATACGATTCGTGAGGTCGTCGCCAGCTTCGTCGGCGTACCGGGGCGGCTGGAGTGTATCGCAAAACAGGATGGGGTGCAGTATTATAACGACACGACGGCAACGACCCCCGATGCGACCATCGCCGCATTGCGGGCGGTGGGCGAGGGGAGAAGTATCGTGCTTATCATGGGTGGCGCCGACAAAGGTTTGGATATGACCAAGCTTGTCGCCGAGCTTCCGCATCATGCCCGCGCGATTATCCTTTTGCCCGGGACGGGGACGGACAAACTTGCTCTTGGCAGTTTTGACGGCGAGGTGGTGCATGTGGGGAGTATGCGCGAGGCGGTTGAAACGGCGCGCGCCACAGCGCGCGCCGGCGACACCGTTCTCCTCTCGCCCGGCCTCGCCTCCTTCGGCCTCTTCAACAATGAATTTGATAGGGGGGATCAATTCAACGCCGCCGTCCAATCCATTGAGGTCTGATTTCGCTCATTAAATTTTTCTATGACTCATACACCAAACATACAAACAAGCACATATCTCTACCATAGCGTTCCTGAAAACATGGAGGGCACTATACTGTATCCACTCAACGAACTTAAAGAATTAAAGCCGGATATATATCGAGAGCATGTGGCTGAATACCACGGACGTGAAAAGGTGATGGAACAAAAAATACCGATCTTAGATTGCCTCTGGAGTGATGTAGTACATTTCGCCGCCGTTCATCCTTCCAAGGTTAAGCAGGCATTATTGGATGCGGGAGTTCCTAACATAGGTGAGAGAAAATTTTATCAGATCAACCCCCATCTTCTTGATCCTGCTAAAACCGTGTTCTTTTTACATAGGTATGGCAAAGCGAAGTTTGCTGAAGATTTTGAAATCTATAATCCCGATAGTGTGGGGAATTACGCGACATTGTCGGATACTACCAAAGAGTATTACAGGGAGATGATTGCATCGGGGCGCAATCCGCTTGCCTATCACGCCGTACCTCATATTTTATATAAAGGGTCGCTTGATATGGCGCACATTCCGATTATTTGCGTATAGGTATATAGGTATCAAAAAAATCACCGAGAAGATAAATCTAACTCGGTGACTGAACTACTTTCTACTACAGAGGGTACTTTATGCACTCTGTAGAGCTTATTATAAGCGCTACAGAGTATTTGCTCTCTCCAGCCCACTTTTCTTTCAAAACCACTAAAGCAGTCCCTGCTGTGAGTGGTCTCGAAAAAAATTCTGGTTCACCTGCAGTGAAGTGCAAGTATAATCCTTGCACCCACCGTTCTAAAGACTCCTTAACAGAGTCGTTTAGTTGGAAGGGGAGGGATTTTATCCCCTCCTCAACCGACTCAGCCTTTGTCAGGCCGGCGCTGGAAAATTTTCCTATCCAGGCTTCCTGTATCTTCAGGAGGCGATCATTTGCCTCCCTCAGCTCCCGTTTCAAGGCTTCTGCCTCGTCTTTTTTCCCAAAATTTAAAAAACCTGTCAATTTGATCATAAACACCTCCATGGTGTGTGGTGGGGGTAAAAAAGGGGGGTCACATCTGTTTTTAATTTATCCATATTAAAATTAATTTGTCAAGTATTTTTGGATAGGTGTTGCCATTACAATACCTAGTACTGCACATGGGAACTATGATCGACTATTCAACCATCAAAACGGTTCACTGTATCGGCATCGGCGGGATCGGGGTATCTGCCTTGGCGCGGCTTTTGATGCATGAGGGGAAGCGTGTCTCCGGATCAGATCGCAACGCAAGTACTATCACCGAGGCCCTCATGGGTGAGGGGGTAGTGATCAGTATCGGCCATGCCGCCGAGAATATCCCCGTCGACACGGATCTCGTCGTCTATTCGCCCGCCGTACGGAAGGACAATCCCGAGCGGCAAGAAGCCCTGCGGCGCGATATCCCCGCGCTCACTTATCCGCAGATGCTCGGCGTGGTGTCGCAAGGCAAACGCACGATCGCCGTCTCGGGTACGCACGGCAAGACGACGACGACCGCAATGATCGCCAAGATACTCATCGACGCGGGGCTCTCGCCTACCGTGATCGTCGGGAGTTTGCTCGCCGAGGGTGGTTCCAATTTTGTTGCCGGAGAGAGCGATATTTTTGTCGTAGAGGCGTGTGAGTACTGTCGCTCATTTCTTGAACTCTCGCCGCATATACTCGTCATCACCAACATCGACGAGGATCATCTGGATTATTATCGCGACCTTGTCGATATCCAGAGTGCCTTTCGTGATTTGACACAAAAAGTTCCTAACGACGGCTTTGTTGTATGTGATCCACATGACGAGAAAGTGTTGCCTGTGCTCAATAGTGTAGCGGGGGAGGTGGTGGATTATTCGCACTATGACTTGGGTGAGGTGGTAGTGGGCGTACCCGGGGAGCACAATAAACGAAACGCGCGCGCGGCCGCCACAGCGGCCGCGCGCTTCGGCGTCGCAGACGCCTCAATCCGCGCCTCACTCGCCGCCTTTCGCGGCACCTGGCGGCGTTTTGAATATAAAGGAGAAACAAAAAGTGGCGCACAACTCTACGACGACTACGCTCATCATCCCGCCGAGATCCGGGCCACGTTGCAGGGCGCGCGAGAACTGTTTCCCGATAAAAAAATAATCGTCGCCTTTCAACCGCACCTCTACAGCCGCACCAAACTCTTGCTCAGCGACTTCGCGCAGAGTTTCGCCGATGCCGATGAAGTTGTCCTCGCGCCCATCTACGCCGCGCGCGAAGAACCCATCGCCGGCGTCTCTTCCGAACATCTCGCCGAAGCGATGAGCGCATATCACAAGAACGTCGTCGCGCTTCCCTCACTCGCCGCTCTCGCCAATCACCTGCGCACCCGCTCCCTCCCCGACACCATCCTCATCACCATGGGTGCCGGCGACATCAGCGCAGTCGGGGAGTACATAGTGGACAACCCATCAAATTATTGAAGTCCGACTTCAATAATGGAAAAGGGAGATATCTTTGGAAGTAAGATGTCGCATCCACTCATCCATTTTCTTTTTATATCCTGTGGTTCCATTGAAAAGCTTCATGATTACTTCGCGTTGGGTTACAGACGGTATGTTCTTTTTTCCAATGTAATCAAGATAACTGCTCCAGCGATATGAGGCGAGATATTCGAGAGCTTTTTTATGATCAGCTATTCCTTTCTCTCGCCACTCTGGCATATACATATCGAGAGGATTCAGATGAATGTAATGGGGGAGATAATAGAGATAGGCATCTTCTTTTACATGCTTTGCTTTGAATTTTCCCTGAAATAGCGGCCCGACCCTTTCATGTTTTTTATTGAACGAGTTTGTATATCCTGTTCCAAATTTCCTCATGAAATTTGTAATACCACCATCCGCCTTTTGTCGGAGTAGCAGGTGATAGTGGTTAGGCATGATACAAAAAGCCAAAATATCGACAAGGAAGTCGCGCGCCTCGTTTTTTATCGGCTTGTTCACATCTTTGTGTGATCCTTGAATCTTAAAATAGTAGCCATTATTTATCGCTGATGACGTATCATTAAATTCAAAAAGATCATGAATGAAGCGATAGCGATCATGATCATCCATACAAATATCACGCTTTTCCACACCCCGGTTGTAGATGTGGTATATCTCATTGGTTATGAAGGGTGGTCTATACATACATTAAAAGTATAAACTATTGAAGTCGGACTTCAATAGTTTGATGGGGATATGTGTTATACTAAAAATATCAAAACATGAATGATGATTCGTAATGTCGATCGTCAATCAGGGATCCAAAGTGAGGAGAAAAATAAATTATTGAAGTCGGACTTCAATAATTTGATAGGCGCGAGGAGACGAACAGTACCTGTAGTTTTATGTGTATAATGGCAGAACGGAATAAGATATGTCTCATCAAAACGAAAATAAAAAGCACGAAGAAAAAGAAACGTTGCCACCCCTTGCGGCGCGGTGGAAGATTATTTTTCGGTATCTGGCTCCCTACAAAAAGGAGTTGTGGTTTTTGTCGTTTGTCGGCATCATCTCCGCCCTCGCGAGCGGCACGGTTCCCTACATCATCGGACGGTTTATGGGTACGTTGGTTACACCCGCATCATTTTTGATTCTCGGCGAGCAAGTGCCTGCATGGATTTTGTTTTTGGTGCTGTTTGGACTGATACAAATTATTGCTGATATTGCCACGTGGATAAATGACGTGCGGGGGTCTTTGTTGGGCACGAGTATCCATGGATCGTTTCTGGCTCGTGGGCGGAGTTTTCTTCTGACACTTCCTTTTTCTTTTTACAAAAATGCAAAACCTGGTGAAGTCTCGGATAAAATTTCTCGCTCCGCTCGATTAGTCGGACAACTGTCAGAACACATTCTAGTAAATTTGGCGCATCAATTTTTAAGTATCATTGTCGGTCTGGGTGTGATGATAGCACTCAATAGGTTTCTTTCACTCATCATAATCACAGGTATCTGCGCATATGGCCTCCTTCTTGCGGTAATGGTACGTCCTTTGGCTGAGAAAACGCACACGGCAGGGAGATCATGGGGAAAGGCCGAGGGATATTGCAACAATATTATTGCTAACATGCAGGCGATCAAGCAAGTAGGAAGTGAAGAATATGAAAGAAAAGCCATCATTCATAAATGGGATTATGTTGTGCAATTACGGACAGGTGTTGAAAAAATCTGGCGTAATATTAGTTATGCGCAGGGTGCTATTATGACCGTAACGCGCCTTGCAATCTTTGGTTTTTCTACATACTTTATTACACAAGGTTCGCTCAATCTTGGTGAACTTATCGCCTTTAACGGCTACGCCGCCTTGGTGTTTCGTCCCTTCACAGTTTTAGGGAGAAGCTGGTCGACTGTTGAGAACGCCCTCTCTGCGGTTGTTGAGAGTGACGAAATTCTCTCACAACAGCCCGAACCCTACACCCGCCCCAATGGCGTCGACGCCGGCGCGCAGGGCAAGGTAGAGTTCCGCAACGTCTCATTCCGCTACAGCAACGATGATCCGCTCGTATTGAAAGGTATCACTTTTACGGCGCATCCGGGTGAGATCATCGCCTTTGTGGGCAAGACGGGCGCGGGTAAGAGTACGGTCATCGACCTCCTCTCCGGCTACTACGAAGCCCACGAGGGCGAGGTACTGGTGGATGATCACGATGTCCGCACTATCAATCTCGCCGCGCTCCGTTCACATATTGCCGTTGTTCCGCAGGAGGTCGCCCTCTTTGACGACACGATCAGGGCAAACATCCGCTACGGCTCCTTTGGAGCAACCGACGCCCAGGTGGAAAATGTTGCTAAAGAAGCGCATATTGATGAATTCGTGGAGAAGCTTCCCAAGCGCTATGAGCAAGAGGTGGGCCATCGCGGCATCAAGCTCTCCGGCGGGCAAAAACAGCGTGTCGCCATCGCCCGCGCTATGTTGCGTGATCCGCAGATACTCGTCTTGGATGAACCGACGAGCGCTTTGGATGCCAAGACCGAGCAATTCATAAGCGAGTCGCTTGACCGCCTCATGGAAGGCCGCACCACATTCATCGTCGCCCACCGCTTGAGCACCGTCCGCAAGGCGCACCGCATCCTCTTTATTGAAGACGGCCGCATTGTCGAGGAGGGGAGTCACGACGAGCTTCTCGCCAAAGAAGATGGCAAGTACCGCGCCATGTATGAACTCCATATTGGCTCTCACAAAGACGCCGTCGCGGAGGACGATGGCTTGCGGGTGTAGGGCTCTGCTACTGTCTGATGTAGTGCGAGAAATTGCTTTTTCTATGTCGGCGTGTTTTACTTATCCAGACAAATTTCAGACAGAGGAGATTAATTATGAGCAATAAAAATATAGACAATGCCGACAAAACGGCACTTCAGAAACTGGTGGTACGGGCGCTTGCCGATCTGTCCGCTCTTCCGCAGCCCGTGGTGCGTGTTTCAGGACCACTTACCACAGGTGGTATAGGGTACGAGGGAAACCTACAACGTTTTGCGATTGCAGAACGTAAACTCCGAGAGGAAGGGTACACCGTTTTTGATTATGATGGATACGAGCAGGGAGAAGGCGGGTTGAAAGATATTTATACCCGCGTACCTCATCAGACTATCATGGAAGAATTTCATCGCCCTATCTTGGCGAGCGGTTTGCTAAAAAAAGCGTTTCAGCTTCCCGGATGGGAGGATTCAAAAGGTGCCCGGTGGGAACATGATATGTTCTTGCGTGAAGGAATTGAAGTGGAGGAACTTCCCGCCGAGTGGTTTGAATAGACAGATAGGCCGCGAGCTTCGCTCGCGGCCTTTTACTTTTCGTATACCGAACAACGTACAAGTGTTTTAAGTCGGACTTCAAACACTTCAAACGGGTGTGGAATAAGTGATAGGTGCGTGATGGACAAAGTGATACACTTTTGATACATTTTTGATACTATGGCTACGACAAAAAAACGGATCAATATTACTCTCGCGCCCGATGTGGAGCGTGCTCTTGCGGTACTTGCCAAGCGCGATGCGGTGCCCGAGGCTACCAAGGCGAGTGAATTGATGCGTGTCGCACTTGAGATAGAAGAGGACGAGGTGTGGAATATGCTTGCGACCACGCGCGATACAAAGAAAGCGAGGTTTGTTTCGCATGAGGCGGCATGGGCATGATCTACGCTATCTCGTATCACGAGGAGGTTGCGCGTACAGATATTCCTCGCTTGTCTTCTCTGTGGCGAATAAAGATCAAAACAGCCATAGAACAAAGACTCACTATTGAACCTTTGCTCTACAGTAAACCATTGCGAAGCTCTCTTAAGAACTATCGAAAACTACGAGTTGGTGATTATCGTATTGTTTTTCGCATTGAAAAAGACACCGTCACAATCATTCTCATCGCACATCGATCAATCGTATATACGTATGCCGAGAGACGAGTGTCATGATGTTTTTCGAATGAACAGTATTTTTGCATGATCACACAAAAGAAATTTTACGTCGTGGCGACACCGATTGGGAACTTGGAGGATATTACCTTGCGGGCCTTGCGCGTGCTCAAAGAGGCGGATGTTATTTTGTGTGAGGATACGCGGGTAACGAAGAAGCTCCTTACGCACTACGAGATCACGGCGCCGACGGAAAGCTATCACTCCCAAAGCTCGCAGAGCAAGACGGAGAAGATACTCGCGATGATGGAGGAGGGAACAATCTTCGCTCTCGTCTCCGATTCGGGGACGCCGACGATTTCTGATCCGGGGAGTTATCTGGTGGCGCAGATCCGCGAACGATTTGGCGATGATGTTGAGGTGATCGCTATCCCCGGGGCAAATGCCGCCATCGCCGCCCTCTCGATATCCGGCTTTCCCGCCTCGGAGTTTTTGTTCTTGGGATTTTTGCCGCACAAAAAAGGACGTGAGACGATCTTTAAAGAGATCGCCCAGTGTGAACGAACGGCCGTTTTCTATGAATCACCCCATCGCCTCACAAAGGCGCTTGATTCACTGGTTACCCACTGCGGTGAGGAGCGTATCATCGCGGTGGCAAAAGAATTGACTAAAATATACGAGGAGGAGGTTGTTGGCACGGCGGGGGAGGTGCGTACCTACTTTGAAACCCACCCCGACAAGGTGCGCGGGGAGTTCGTTGTCTTGGTGCGGGGTCTATGATGAGACGTGGGGATATGCTATATGTCCGTTATCGCGTGGGCATATTGTGAAGCGGGGGTGATTTTAGTAGTATGGAAGACATAGCTAACAACCTGTAAGAATCATGCCGGATAAAAAAATTCTGATCATAGAAGATGAGCCGTTTATCGTAACGCTCCTTGCTGATCATCTCAAAAAGGCGGGGTTGATCCTTGATCTTGCGCAGGATGCCGAGACGGGTTTGGAGAAGACGCGGGCACAGCATCCCGATCTCGTTCTGCTTGATCTTATATTGCCCGGGATGACAGGTTTTGATTTTTTGGAAAAGAAACGTCTCGAAGACAGCATTGCCAACATTCCCGTCCTGGTGCTTTCCAACCTTGGACAAAAAGACGAAGTGGATCGCGCTCGCGCGCTTGGCGCGGTGGATTTTATGGTCAAGGCGCACTTCGATCTTGAAGAGATCACGACCAAGGTCGTTGGGCTATTGGGCGGCACGACGGCGTGATGTAAAGGTGGCGCGTTGGATTGCATCTGAGCGACTACCACCTTCGCGCGATGCGTCGTCTTTCCATCTATGGCAAATTTTTTCATTCTTTCGCCAGTCGCACTTATCCTCGGATTGATACTGCACCGCGCCTATGGGACAGGTCAAGAAAAAAGCAGAGCATTGGCTTCGTTTCGTAATTTCTTCTTTACATGGAGCGGCGCATCGCTCATCACGGGTTTTTTCACGGTCTTCTTTACCGCCTCTCTCACCGGTGAACTCGCCCGTGCCTTCAGTTTGCCTTTCATCTACTTTGCCGGAGCGACACTCATACCGCTTCCGTTCATCCTGTATCGACGCTTCGTGGGGCTCTCGCGTGCGCTTGCATTTGTGACGGTATTCTGGGGTATTGTTATAGGTCTGGTACTTTACACCAATGCCGTCGATGGTGTGGGCGAGATGCACTCATTTATACGCGCCTTCGCCGACAACCTTGGCATACTGCACCTTGCGGCGATGTGCCTCGTATTCGTGCCTCTTGGCGGCTTCTTTCTCGTCGAATCATTCCGCGCGAGCGAGCTATCGACGAAGGCGCGTACGACGCTTATCGGCTCGGGCATCATCATCGCCGGCGTTTCAGAAGGTTTCAGCGTCATGCTCGCTTCAAGCACCGGATTCAATGTTCCCGATTACACGGTGCCGTTTGGATTTCTCCTGATCCTCTCCGGCGTACTCTATGCGCGCATTGCGCGTACGCTGGTATAGCCGCACATCCCCGCCGCGCATATACCCTATGAAGCCCTCTTTCAAAAATCCCATCAAAAATGCACTTGTTCTCCTCGTAGGAGGCCTCTTCGGTGCCTTTTTGGGGATGTTGATCATTCATGTGAGCGTGCTCTTGGATATCACCGAGGCAATTCAAGAACGTTTTGCCAGTGTCATATTCCAACAAGCAATCTCATCTCAGGGTCAACTCTTTGAGTCGATTGCTATTGTTCTAGGATTTGCCGTTATGGGTATTCTGCTCGTCTACGGCCTGTTACAACAGAAATTATTACTTCAGTCGCTCGTCAAACTCGAGGCGGCGCGGGAATCCAATAAATCCAAAGATGCCTTCGTCTCCATGTTGTTGCATTACATCCGTACGCCCTTGGCCGGCATACGATGGAGCTTGAAGAGTCTGTTGGATGCCGTCTCTGATCAGGCACAGAAAGAGCAGGTGGCACGCATGTATCAAGAGAACCTTCGTGCGCTCGACGCTGTTGAGCACTTGCTGGAGGTGTCGCGTACCAGCATGGGTAAGATTGCTTATCGTTTTGAGGTTGTCTCCTTGCGTGATCTGACGAAACTCATCCGCGAGACGGCTGATCAAATGTCGGTGCAGGCGCAAAAAAAGAAGATTTCGTTTATCGTACGCACCGCACACCCCTCCGAGCACGCGCTCAAGGCGGATAGAGAAAAGATTGTGAGCGTCGTGCAAACTCTCGTTGAGAACGCGATCCACTACACGCCCGAAGGGGGTACGATCACGCTTACGACCGAAGAGCAGGAGGCGGACTTCGTTGTGTCGGTCGCCGATACGGGCATTGGCATTCCGCGCACCGACGAATCCAAGATATTCTTGCAATTCTTCCGGAGTGAGAATGCACGGCGCATCTTTGCGGGCGGTTTTGGTGTCGGGTTGTACCTCATCAAAACATTCATTGAGGCGGGGAAGGGGAGTATCGGGTTTGTTTCGCAGGAGGGCAAAGGCACCACCTTTACCGTGCGCATCCCCATTATCATGAACCCAACGGAGAAGTTTATCGAAACACTCTCATGACGCCTGCTCCAGCTCTTGTTGTCAGTGCTACCTTGCGCCGCCTTGTACTGTGCGCCGCTTTTCTTGCGGCGGTGATTGTGGGAGGCGCATATGCGGGCGGTTCTCTCGGATCGGGGGAGGGGTGTCCTGTGTCGCCCTATCGTACGCGTCTCACCATCGGCACGACGCTCTTTGAGTTTGAAGAGGCCCGCGATGAGCGGGCGTGGCGGTGCGGCCTGTCGTTCCGGCAGGAACCCCCGCCCGATACGGGAGGGATGCTTTTCGACTTCGGGCGGGCGGGGTCCTACGGTATATGGATGAAGGACATGTCTTTCTCCATAGACATTATCTGGCTTGATGAGGATCTCGTCGTGATCGATGTGCTCCGGAATATCTCACCCGCATCGTATCCGCAGGTCTTTACGCCGACGCGGGAGGGGAGGTATGTGATCGAGCTCGCCGCCGGCGTGGCGGTGCGGCATGGCATTGAGCCTCGCGTACGACTCTATCGAGCAGGTGAATGAGAAAGGCGCCGCGTGTAACGCGGCGCCTTTCATCGTGTTCTGCATCTGTAAGCCGAATTCTGTCTTCGCGCGAGGCGGAGGCAGACATTTATCTGGGATGCGCATTGCTGCGCACCTCAAGCGGCACTCCGTCAGCGCCACGCAAAGCGCTGCGTTGACGACACGGCCTTGCACGAGGGTAAGGATTTAGCCGTTTCACCGCGCGTGTTGCCACGCGCGCTCACCCGCAAGGGGTGCCGTCACCTTTCGGATCGGGCGTCTCTGTTCGCACCTCGGCGGTTACCCGCGACGGGCGTTACCCGCTACCTGTCCCTGATAGACATGTGCGCTAACAGGTTCGTGTTCGGACTTTCCTCCCAACCGCGCCTTTGCAAAACATAGTTTCTCAAAAGCGCGAGTGAGCGTCTGCCCGATGCAGGACAAAAACATTGTACAATATATTATTCATATATGCAAATTTTTTCAACAGTGTGCACGTTTTTTGTTGCGGCTCCGTGTTCCATCCGATACTATAAGGAAATAATTCTATTTTTTACTCTATGGAACAGATCAGCGCGGTAACGATTGAGGTCAATGAAACAACAACCTCAGAGAATACATCACCCGCACTGCGAGGATCATATACTGACATATTCATCACAGCATTGGTGCTCGGGACGATTTTTCTCCTCCCGCTCTTTGTGGTACCTCTCGTTGGTGTCTCGTTTGAGGATCAAAAAACCCTTTTTGTTTCGCTTGTTGCGGTCTTGGGTGCCTTCGCATGGTGTGTGCGAGGTCTTGTCATAGGACATGTGGTGATTCCGCGCTCGCCCCTTCTTCTTGGTGTGTGTGCTGTCGGGGCGGTTTTTGCGATCTCCGCCCTTTTTTCACCCGCCCCTCAAGTATCATTCTCAGGCTTCGCCTTTACTATAGGTACGGCGGGCTTTATGGGGGCAATGATGCTGCTTCTCTTTCTTTCATCCTCCGTATTTCGATCGGAAGAGCGTGTGGTGCGTGCCTATGTCGCACTCCTTGCATCCTTCGGAGTACTTGCACTCTTTCATCTTCTTCGCCTCATATTCGGCCCCTCTTTCCTATCGTTAGGCACCTTTGACTCTGTGACCGATACCCTTATCGGCAAGTGGAACGATGTGGCGATCTTTGCAGGCCTTATTGCTTTTTTGACCCTCTTCGCTCTTGAGTTTGCCGTATGGAGTGCTGCCTATACACGTCTTCTGTATAGCATCCTCGGGGTAGCACTGGTGCTCCTCGCCCTCGTTAACTTCGGTCTGATCTGGAGTTTGGTTGCTCTCTTCTCATTTGTCGTCTTTGTGTACAACCTCGCCTTCAAGCAAGGCAACATTGCACGACGTCGCCTTGCCGTACCCGCCCTCTTCGTTCTTACTCTGTCGGTCATCTTTCTTCTTGCCGGCGGATTGATCCATCGCATACTCGAACCCTACACACATATATCTCACATCGAAGTTCGCCCACTATGGTCGTCGACCATGGACCTTATTACGGAAACATGGAAACAAGATCCAATACTGGGTGTCGGACCGAATCGTTTCGTGAGTCAATGGCTTCTGTATAAAAATCCGGCCATCAATGAGACTTCCGTCTGGGCGATGGACTTCCATGCGGGGAGCGGTCTTATACCCTCCTTCTCCGTGACAACCGGAGTTTTGGGCGCACTCGCGTGGATACTCTTTTTTGCCGCGTTTCTCTATCATGGTATCCGTCTCTTGTTTGCGAGCACACGAGGGCATAGGATGCACCACTTCGCCTCCTCCTCATATATAGGCGCATTCTATCTGTGGGTGGTCGCCTTTCTCTACGTCCCTTCGGCGGCGATGTTCGCTCTTGCGTTTATCCTGACCGGTATCTCGATCGCCTTCGGGACGCTGACAGGGTCGGTGCCGATTATGCGCATCACCTCCTCTTTCGGCCATCCGCGTCGTCGTTTCATAGTGATCTTCTTTTTTGCAGGACTGACCGTCGCAATGGGCGCATGGGGCTATGCGGTGAGTACCAAGATCGTCTCCGCCGGATATATGCACCGCGCGGCGGTGTTGGTGCGCGACGGATTTACCGACCCTGCACGCTTTGAACACTTTGTGGTGCGCGCCGCCGAGCAAAACGGCTCAGATCTCGCCTATCGGCAGATTGTGGATGCCGAGCGATACTTGATGCAGGTACTCCTCTCGCAAGAAGCAATCGCTTCCGACGAAGCGCGCCAGCGTTTCCAGACGATCGCCGGCAACGCCCTCTCTGCCGCCCAAGCGGCCATTCAGGTCGACCCGACAAACTATAAGAACTGGGTGGCCCTCTTCAGTGTCTACTTCGACTTCGCGCGGTTTGGCATCTTTGAGGATGCACATCAGTACGCTCTCGCCGCGCTCACTACTGCGCGGGAACACAACCCGCGTGATCCGCGCTTATTCCTCTACGAGGCAAATCTTGCTGCCGTCATGAAAGACTATCACGCCGCGCGCGAGGCGCTTGCCCATGCTCTTGCCCAAAAGAGTAATTATACTGACGCGATAGTCGCTCTCTCTGTTTTGGAATCAATTGATAACGATACATCTCCGGCATCAAACATTTCTGAGGAGCAACTCTCTCAACAAAAGGAATCCTTCACGGCGTCCGAGTAGTATGCGATAGAATACACTATGGTAGAACGATTCATGCGACTTTTGCAACGAGAGATAAGCGGTCTTCACGAGGCCGCTTTTCTCCTGGGCGTCTTCGCTTTTTTGGCGAAGGTGATCGCCCTCGTGCGCGATCGTTTTTTGACCAACCTGTTCGGCGCCGGTGCAGAACTCGATGTGTACTATGCCGCGTTCCGTATTCCGGATTTCATCTATGCTTCAATCGCATCGCTCGTCGCCTCCGCAGTACTGATCCCCTTCATCGTCAAGAGTATGGAGCGGGGAGGGGATGTGCGAGGTTTCTTCAACAGCGTCTTCACCGTCTTTGTCGGAGCGATTATGGCCGTTACTGCGGTCGTATGGGCGTTCATGCCCGTCCTCTCGCCACTCTCCGCCCCCGGTTTTGACGCCGCCGCGCAGGCCGAGCTTGTGGCGCTCGGCCGTATCATCCTTCTCTCGCCGCTTCTCCTCGGCTTATCGGGACTGTTTGCCGGCGTGACCCAATCCTTGCGCCAATTCTTCGTCTACGCGATCGGCCCTATTCTCTACAATCTGGGTATCATGTTCGGCGCCGTCGCGCTCTATCCCGCATTCGGTCTTGCCGGTTTGGGGTATGGCGTACTCGTGGGAGCCTTCTTGCATATGGCGGTCCAACTGCCCGTGCTTGCGCGCCACGGCCTTCTGCCGCGCTTCACGCGTCGTATTGATTGGCAGGAGATCAAGTACGTCCTCGTCTTCTCCTTGCCGCGCACCGCGGGGCTTTTCATGAGCCAGTGGACATTGCTCATCTTGACCGCTCTTGCATCATATATGGCGGAGGGTTCCATCGCCGTCTTCAACCTCGCCTTCAATCTCCAGTCCGTCCCGCTTTCCATCATTGGCATCAGCTATTCCACCGCGGTCTTCCCCACGCTCGCACGGTCGTTTGCGGACGGCGAGCGCGCCGCGTTCGGAGCGCAGATCGCCGTCGCCATGCGGCACATCATCTTCTGGTCGTTGCCCGTCGTCATGCTGTTCATCGTTCTGCGGGCGCAGATCGTACGCACCATCCTCGGTGCGGGCAACTTCTCCTGGGACGACACGCGCCTTACCGCCGCCGCCCTTGCGCTCTTCATCGTCTCGGTGATCTGCCAAAGCCTGATACTCCTCTTCGTGCGCGCCTACTATGCCGCCGGCAAGACGCTTAAACCGCTTCTCATCAACATCATCTCATCGGTCGCCATCATCATCTTCGCCTTCGTCTTCACCTACCTTTTCAGAAGCGAGCCCTCTCTGCGCTACTTCTTCGAGGCGCTCTTGCGCGTTGACGATCTTCCCGGCACCGAACTGCTCGCCCTGCCGCTTGCCTACTCACTGGGTACGGTGCTCAATGCCTGGGTGCTTTGGGTCTTCTTGAAAGAGTCGGTCGGCTCCGCGACGGAACGCATCGCGCGGACGGTGGGGGAGAGCTTCGCCGCATCCGTTATCATGGGAGCCGTTGCCTATGAGGGTCTGCAATTTTTTGAAAAGTTTTTCAACCTCGCTACGCTTCCGGGTATCTTTTTGCAAGGGCTGTGTGCCGGCCTCGTTGGCGTTGCCTCGGGCATCGTGATCCTCAAAGCCATGCGCAATAAGGAGTTGGAAGAGGTCGCTCGTCTTGTGCATCGAAAGTTCTGGAAGCGTCACCCCGTCGCGCCCGATCAAGGAGGGTTGTAGAGAGGTGGTGTGAAGACAAGAACATGGCGGGTTTTGCTTCGCAAAACCCGCCATGTTCTTGCAGTGCCCTCATATACCCGTACAGCAACACCATGCTGTGCGGGTATCTTTTTGTAATGCTGTGTGGAATGCCCTTGTAAATCGGAAAGTAAGAATGTAAGATATAACGCATGAATACGCATACAGAGAAGATACTCACCGTTACCTCTAAAGGGCAAATAACCATCCCCATGGCATGGCGATCACAGCTCAAAAACAAGCACGTACTCATGCGTGCACATGGCGACACCCTTACCATAACACCTGTTTCGGTACGCGAACCGCAAGACGAATATACCGTCTTTGACGCACTGCGCGACAATAATGGCAAAGGGATTAAAGCACGCGACCTCATCCGTATTTTGGACGACCTGAAATAGTCTTCAGTATGGTTGACCGTATTGCCAAAGTACTCAAAAAAATATCCGCGAAGGACCGTGTTCGTTTGCGCGATGTTCTTATCGCGCTTCAAGAAGGTAACAAAATGCACGGAGCGGATATTCGCAAACTCGCGAACTCCGATCTCTATCGCCTCCGGACAGGTCGCTTCCGCATCATTTTTCATAAAGAAAGAGGCGACGTCGTTATCGACTCGGTCACTATGCGCAATGAGAAAACATACAAGGACATATAGCCGCGGGATGGTGTGGTGTCCTCTCATCGTGGGATGTGCATGATTGACAGAAAGGGTCATGTCGCGTGCAAAAACCATCATTTTGCGGTAGTATCACGATACATGAAGGATATCCCTCACATTAGAAATTTCTCCATCATCGCCCATATCGACCACGGCAAGTCCACGCTTGCCGACCGTATGTTGGAGACGACTCAGACGGTTGAACGGCGCAAGATGCGCGAACAAGTGCTCGATAGCATGGACCTTGAGCGTGAGCGCGGCATCACCATCAAGATGCAGCCGGTACGCATGGAATATGCGAGCAAGGATGGCGGTGCCTACATTTTGAACCTTATCGACACCCCCGGCCACATCGACTTCTCCTACGAGGTGTCGCGTTCGCTCAAGGCCGTCGAGGGGGCGCTCTTGCTCGTGGATGCTACGCAGGGCGTGCAGGCGCAGACCCTCACCACCCTCTCCTTGGCGCAGGATCTCAACCTCGTTATCATCCCCGTGATGACGAAGATAGACTCGCCTATCGCGCGCCCCGATGAAGTGCGGCGCGAGATCGCCGATCTGCTCGTCTGCGACGAGGCAGAGGTGCTCGCCGTCTCCGGTAAGACGGGGGAGGGGGTACCCGCACTCTTGGAGGCCATCGTGGCGCGCATCCCCCCGCCTTCGTCGGTGGGTGAGGTGGCTCCTCTGCAGGCGCTCGTCTTTGACTTTGAGTATTCAACGCACCGCGGCGTCATCGTTTATGCCCGCATCTTTGGCGGAAGCGTGAAGGCGGGGGATCAGCTCCTCTTCGCCGTTACGGGGCAGACCTGCACCGCGCTGGAGGTCGGTGTCTTCCGCCCCGGCCTTGAGCCGCGTACGTCGCTCGCCGAGGGCGAGAGCGGGTATATCGTTACCGGCATCAAAGATGCGGCCAAGGCCGTTGTCGGCGACACGCTCGTATCGGCCAAACGTCCGGCTCCTGCGCTACCCGGCTATCAGCACCCCCAACCGGTTGTCTGGGCCTCGCTCTACCCCGAGAGCCAAGACGACTTTCTCTCGGTGCGCCATGCTCTTGAACGCCTCAAACTCTCCGATTCGTCGCTTTCGTTTGAAGAGGAGTCTTCTTCTGCGCTCGGACGCGGTTTTCGGTGCGGGTTTCTCGGCATGTTGCACCTAGAGATTGTCGCTGAACGCTTGAAACGCGAGTTTGATCTTGAGCTCATCCTCACCGCCCCGAGCATCATGTATGAAGTGGTCGCCATGAACGGTTCGCGTGAGACGATCTATTCGCCGGTCAAGTTTCCCGAAAAAGGAACCTACCGCGCCGTCTATGAGCCGTGGATCACACTCACTATTATCGTCCCCGTCGAGCGCGTTGGCGATCTCATGCAGGTCTTGTATGCGCACGAGGTGCAGGTGAAAGACTCCGCCTCTTTCAGCGATACGCGCGTGCGCTTTGATGCGGAGATGCCCTTGCGCGAACTCATGCGCGGATTCTTCGACAAGGTCAAGAGTGCTTCATCGGGGTATGCTTCCTTTTCGTATGAAATGGCCGATATGCGGGAGGCGCATGTGGCGCGTCTGGACGTGCTCGTCGCCGATGAAGTGGTGCCCGCCTTCTCGCAGGTGATCGCCGAACATCGCGTCAATGAAGAGGGTAAGGCGGTTACCGAAAAGCTCTCGAATATCTTGCCACGCCAGCTCTTTGTGGTTAAGATACAGGCAAAGGCACTCGGCAGGATCATCGCCTCCAAGACCCTCTCGGCGATGCGCAAAGATGTGACCGGCTATCTCTACGGCGGCGACATTACTCGCAAGAAAAAGCTCTTGGAGAAGCAAAAGAAGGGCAAGAAAAAGATGAAGGAGCGCGGGTCGGTCAACATTCCGCACGAGGTCTTTTTGAAGATGGTGCGCAGCGAATAATGCTATACTATCGGAATAGAATCCACTATGTTTTTCGGAGAAAAAAATAAGCGCAGAATGCGCATTATATCGGCCGTGATCGGCATGCTTGTCATAGTGAGCATGGTCATCGTGTTAATCCCGCCCGCTCTGATATCGTTCTAAACGATACTGGGCTCATTACTCGTGTGCGTGAAATAGTCAAAAAGCGGCAGGTGCGACGTCTCGTCTTTTCCTATATGACCGCCGGCGTCTCGGCAATCTTGCTCGTCCTGGGGGTGAGCGCCACCTGGGGCGTGTATGGGAAATACCGCGAGACCGAGCGTGTACGGCAGAGTGTTGAGGCTCATGTTGCCGCGTTAGATGCCCGGAAAGATCAACTAACCTCGTCCATTGATCGCCTTACGACCGAGCGCGGGGTCGAGAAGGAGATACGCGAGCGTTTCGGCTTCGTTCGCGAGGGCGAGGAGGTGATCATGATCGTGGACGAGGCGAGTGGTACGCCACAGCGGGAGATGGTACGGCGCGGATGGTTTGGCGTTATGATGGCACACATCGCCTTATGGTTCTCCAAATAGCACATCCATCATCGTTGCGAGATTAGTTTAGTGGCAGAACTGCTGCTTCCCAAGCAGCTGGCGCGGATTCGATTTCCGCATCTCGCACCACCTACCCTCATCACAGGGGTACTATCCAAAAATCTGTGGTACAATGGAAATATTATCGAGATAATTAAGATTTCATCATGGCACAGGTTATTGTTTATTCAACGCCGACATGCACCTACTGTAAGGCGGCAAAGGAGTTTTTCATGCATCACAACATTGCCTTTCAGGAGTACGACGTATCCGTCGATCGGGCGAAGTTGCAAGATATGATCGATCGCAGCGGACAGCGAGGGGTGCCGGTAATCTTCGTGGATGACGAGATGGTTATAGGGTTCGACAAGGAACGACTCATGGAATTGTTGGGGATCAAGGAATAAGTTACTCTATAAAAGAACAAAAAGCCGACACCGGTGAGGTGTCGGCTTTTTGTTTCGCCAGTATGCTATGGTAGAGTAGGGGCACGCCCTTGTAGTTAATGGGTCTTTAGTGCTGTGTGCTCCTGTAGTTCAACGGATAGAACAATTCCGTCCTAAGGAGGAGATGCAAGTTCGATTCTTGCCGGGAGCACACAGCACTAAAGTAAGGAAACTGAAGTCTGCGTGCCCTCGGCTTCAGTCCCGCGGAGTGGTTGGGGGTTCGATTCCCTCCGAGGGCACTCTGTTGGCTTTTTTTTGGCTGATTTGCTATACTCTCTACACATGGACGACCGAGGTACTGATCAACGTCTTCTGGAGCGGATCCTTGAGGTTTCGGAAGAGAACAATAAAATGCTGCGCCGTATGCGCAGCGGGATGCGTTGGTCCGGTTTTTTCAGGTTCGTGTATTGGATGCTCATTCTCGCCTCGGCCGTCGCCTCGTATTATTACCTTCAGCCGTACTTTGTGGAAGTTCAGGGACTATGGACGGCGGTGCAGTCGGGGATTGATACATTTGAACAGTTGTAGGGATCCGGCATGGTGCCATAGCGGTCTCTCGTGAGGTGAAGCATGAAGCGCTTTTCATTCACATGCTGGGATAGCTCAGTTGGTAGAGCATTGGTCTGAAGAACCAAGGGTCGGCGGTTCGAGCCCGCCTCCCAGCACATTTTCACAAAAACAGCCTGCCAGGGCTGTTTTTGTTTGAAAATGTCGCTGGGAGGCGGGCTCGTCCGCCCGCCTCCCGCCATAGCTTTACTTTCCCGAGCATTTCATTATCATAAGGCAAGTCATCAACACATTTTGAGAGGTAGATCAATGTTTAACTCAGCACCTTTTCTCTGTCTTATGGCGGGGATATTCCTTGCTGCCGCACCCATTATGGGCCGTATCGCCGGGGTCAATCCCACGATGCTCGCCATACTCATCGCCACCGGTACGTCGCTCGCATTCACGCCGATAGGCCTCTTCCAAAATTACCTTATTGGCTGGATACCCATCACCCTCGGCGTCCTTGCCGGGGTCGTAAACGGCGTGGGGTTGTGGGCCTTCTACCAGCTTGTTGGAGGAGCGCAGAAGGGGCTCTGGAGTATGTCTACCCTCCCGATCACCTTCATGATCATGACGATCGGGATCACTCTCCTCTCGCAGATCGTCTTCAAAGATACGATCACCCTGCAAAAGGGAGTCGGCATTGCGCTTGCCTGCGCGGCGATATGGTTTTTGCGGTAGGAGAGATAGGCAGGGGTGTAAAAACTCCCGACGAATGTCGGGAGTTTTCTTTGATCACTCTTCCGCTTCTATTTCTAATCGATGGGTGCGATTCTTGTCGAGTTTGGGGAGGCGTATGGTGAGGAGGCCGTTCTGGACGCTTGCCGCCGCCGCGTCTATGTCGATCTCCTGCGGCAGGAGGATGGTGCGGGAGAAGCCGCCCCAGTAGAGTTCTTCGTGGAAGTAGTCGGCTTCGTCGGTCTTGTGGGCGCTTTCGCGTTCGCCGCGAACCGTAACGATGTCGCGATTGATGGAGATGTCCAAATCTTCGGGTCGTACACCGGCGACGATCGTCTGGATGATAATTTCGGTAGGGGTCTGACACATGTCGATGGTCAGTTGGGCTTCGCTGTTCTCGCGACTCATCCAACTGCCGGCTTCGTCGCCCGCCTCTTGCGCATCCGTATCCTCCTCGCAGTATTCTTCGCCGTCGGCAAAGTCTTCGTCCCCGCGACGTGCGGGCGAGAAGAGCGACAAGGCGCGTTTGAAAAAAGGCTTTTTTTCTCGATACATCATAAGGTGAGGGCGCTAGCGCACGGGTAGTGATTTTATTTTTTCAAACACCATAAGCAGAATGATAGCGATGATCCAGAGTATGCTGAAGGTGATGAAGATGGTGTCCGCTTGTCCTTGTATTATAGAAATATTGAAGAGTGCGTGCAATCCAATAGCTGTGCACAAACCGAGATAGAGGGCGATTTTTTTTACGCGCGGGCTTTTGGAAAAGGCGAGACCCATCGCGGTGCCGACGGCTCCGCTCGCCACGGTGTGCAATACGGTGGCGCCCAAAAAGCGCAGGTCGCCCGTTACGATACTGGCGAGGGTGTCGCCGCGGGCGAGAGGAGTGAGGAGGAAGAGTGCGTTTTCGCCGGCGGCGAAGCCCAGCGCGGCGGTGATCATGTACATGACGGGGTCGATCGGCTCGTCTAAGCACACAACGCCCCCGATGCACCGATGGCGAAAGGCGACGATGTAGGCACTGCCATATTTGACCAGTTCTTCAATGGCCGCCCACGCGATGATCATTGCCACACCGCCACCGATTATGCTGTGGGTGAGGCGCTCGAGAAAGAGTGCGGGAGCGATGGCGAGCATCCCGCCGACAAAGGCGGCCAAGATTAATTCGCGCGGCTCGGGCCTCAGCGTGTCCTCTTTGAGCCAAAACCATAGCCAGAGGAGTGCCGGCAGGATGCCGCTTGCGAGTGCCCAGAGTGCGGTAGGAAAGGTTATTTCGGCCATGAGGTGATGATAAGTGGCGTCTGAAGTGTGGGTGAGGAGAGGAGCGACCAGATCTCCTCGGTCACAAACGGCATGAAGGGGTGCAGGAGGATAAGCGAGCGTTCGAGGATGGTGCGCAGTGTGTATTGGCGCGAACGCTTCATGTCGGTATCATCACCGTTCACGATCGCCTTGCTCTCCTCAATGATCGTATCGGCGACTTCGTGCCAGAGGTAGTGATAGAGCCCCTCGGCGGCAAGGTGAAGCTTGTGCTCATCGAGGGCGTTCGTCGTCTCTCGTACTACATCCTCCATGCGCGCAAGGATCTCCGCATCGCGTGGCGTGGGAGATGCGAGCGTCGCGGCATCGTACCCTTCGGTGGCGGTGAGAACAAAACGCGCGATGTTCCAGAGCTTGTTGGCGAAGTGTTTGTAGGCCTTGATCTTGTTCTCGTCGATGCGGCTGTCGGTGCCCGGGGTGTTGCCCACGATGAGTGCCATGCGGGAGGCGTCGGCGCCATACTTTTGCGCCATATCGATCGGGTCGATGCCATTGCCGAGCGACTTGCTCATCTTGCGACCTTGACCGTCGCGCACCGTGCCATGCAAGTAGATAGTATGGAAGGGGATCGTATCGAGCGCGTAGCCCGTCATGAGGATCATGCGTGCCACCCAGAAAAAGAGAATCTCCGAGCCGGTCTCCAAAACATCGGTGGGGTGGTAGGTGGCAAGATCAAGCGTTTTGTCGGGCCAGCCGAGTGTGGAGAATGTCCACAATGCGGAGGAGAACCACGTGTCGAGGGTATCTTCATCTTGAGTCCAACCGTCGCCATCGGGTGCGTCAATGTCCGCATGGATATCATCGCCCCGATACCACACCGGTATTCGATGCCCATACCATATCTGCCGTGAGATGCACCAGTCGCGCAGGTTGTCGATCCAATGGAAATATATTTTTGAAAAATGATCGGGGATGATGGTGATCGCTCCCTCGGCGACGGCTGCGCGCATGATTTCTTTCAACGTCCTGCCGCCTCGTGCCGCGATGGGTTTGTTGACGTCGATAAACCACTGCAATTTTGGTAATGGCTCAATAATACCGCCCGTCCGCTCGGCGGTGGCGATATTTTGCTTGACCGTTTCTTCTTTCTCCAACAGCCCCTCCTCTTTGAGCCATGCGACGATCGCTTCGCGCGCGACGGTCGTCTTCTTGTCCATGAGGCGCTCGTCGCCCACCGTCATCTTGGCGTATTCATTGATGACCTGTTTTGTGGGAAGAGTATGCCGCGCGGCGATCTCGGCGTCGATCATGCTGTGCGCGGGAGTAACACCGAGCGCACCCGTGCCAAAGTCTTTCTCCACACTCTCATCGGCAATAACTTTAATATGAATCGGCACGCCGCAAAAAACAGCATCGTATTCCTTGCCGACATACTGCGTATAACGCGTGTCAGAGGGGTGCACCGCCACGGCAACATCGCCCACCTTCGTTTCGGGGCGGGTGGTGGAGATGCTGATAGGAAAATCTTTGGAGTATGTGAACGTATAGAGGGTCGCTTGCCGTTCTTCGTGCACCACTTCGTCGTCCGAGACGGTTGTCTGGCCTTTTGGATCCCAGTTGACCACCTTATGCCCGCGGTAGATGAGGCCGTCGTCGTACATTTTTTTGAAGACGGTGCGAACGGCCTTTGTGCGTGGCTCGTCGAGAGTAAAAGCCTCGCGCGACCAGTCGCACGACGAGCCCATCGCCTTGACCTGCGCGACGATCGTATCGTGGCTCTCCTGCGCAAAGGCATGCACGCGGGTGAGGAATTCTTCGCGGCCGAGGTCGTGGCGGCTCTTGCCCTCTTTTTTGTATATCTCCTTTTCAACCTTTGATTGCGTGGCGATGGCGGCGTGGTCGGTACCCGGGAGCCACAAGGTCTTGTAACCGCGCATGCGGCGGTAGCGGATCATGATGTCCTCAATAGTGAGCATGAGCGCGTGCCCCATGTGTAAAACACCCGTTACATTGGGCGGGGGCATGACGATAGTAAATGGTGTGGCATCGGGTGCTGTTGCCCCCTTCTTCGCGCAGATGTCGGGATTAAAAAAACCACCCTCTTCCCACGCAGTATAGATGCGCGGCTCCGTTGCGGCCGGATCGTAGGGCTTCAAAAGCTTCTCGGGAATCATAGAACAATACTAGCATGATATAAAGGTTGATTGAAGTCAGGTTGATTGAAGTCAGGTTCTAGGTAAAAAATACAACAGCATAAGCAAAAATGTTCGAAACTTAGTTTCGAACATTTTTGCTTATGCGGGTGGATCAAGGACGACCATGAGGTTTACTGTACTAGATTGACAGGCAACAACCGTTGTATACACTATAGATATATGAAAACCGTGTTGAACGTAAAAACTGATCGCGAGGTGAAAGAAGACGCACAGAGGATAGCGGGTGAGATGGGTATCCCGTTGAGTATTGTTGTCAACGCGTATCTCAAAGATTTTATCCGCACGCGCACCTTCAGTACCACACTTGAGCCACAGCAACGGCTCAAAAAGGAAGTCGGCGATGCTATGGTACGCGCGGTGAAGGATTATAAAAAGGGTGCGAATGTATCACCTGCCTTTAGTACCGCCAAAGATGCTATGGCGTGGCTTACGTCATGATGCACGTCGTTTTTCACAAAGATTTCAAGCGACGCATGGCGACGTTGAAGCGAGGCGAGATAAAAAAACTTGCTACACGGTTGGCACTTTTTCAAAACGATCCCTTTTCTTCGGTGCTTCGTAATCATGCCCTTCACGAGCCATATGCCGATTTTCGCAGTATCGACATAACGGGCGATTTGCGTGCCCACTATCGCCTTGTTGAGCCAGAGACCGCTCTTTTCACCACGCTGGGAACACATAGTGAGTTGTATGAGTGAGAGTTGGGATCGTGTGGATACTCATCCTCACGCAAAATCGGCGAATATTCGGCACTCTATTTAGACCTCGGAGGTTTAAGTAAAAAAATACAACAGAATAAGCAAAAATGTTCGAAACTAAGTTTCGAACATTTTTGCTTATGCGGGGGGCTCACCAACTGAAATCTGAAATTGGCAAAAAGCCAAACGAGCGGAGATAATCCGCTCTCTTTTATATATATCACGACGCCAAGCGCCACGTTCCTTGCGCGGTGATGGCGGTGTTTGCCGCTTCGTCGTAGGCGGGGAGTCCGCCTTTTGTGATACGGGCGTAGCCAGCGGCGGCGATCATAAGGGCGTTGTCGCCCGTGAGTGCGGGGCGGGGTAGGAAGAGCCGCACATCGGGGAGCTCTGTGTAGATGCGGTCGGAGAGTTTTTCTTGAAGGCGTTTGTTGGCGCTGACGCCGCCGCCCACGATGAGCGCGCGGGCGCCATAGGTTGAAAGCGCCCGCATCGTCTTCTCGGCGATCACCTCCGTCGCCGCTTCTTGGAATTCGTAGGCGATTGCATCGCGCATTACTTCGGAGAGGGGAGCATGATCCTTTGCCGCGTAGAGCACCGCCGTCTTGAGCCCCGAAAAAGAGAAATCAAAATCGTCGCTGTGGATCATCGGGCGCGGGAGCGATATTGCGGGCGTCTCGCCGCCCGTCTCGGCTCGCCGCAGGGCCACCGCGGCATGCGCGGCGATCTCCGGCCCGCCCGGGTAGGAGAGGCCGATGATCCGCGCAGCCTTGTCGAAGGCTTCGCCGACGGCGTCGTCGCGCGTCTCGCCGATGAGCTCATAGGCGAGCCAGTCTTTCATAAGAAGAAGCTCGGTATGGCCGCCGCTTACCAAAAGGACGATGGCGGGAAACGCGGGTGGATGTACCGCCAGCACCTGCGGAGCCGTCTCCTCCAAGAGGCCGGCGATCACATGCCCCTCCATGTGGTTTATCGGGATGATCGGTTTTTTCCACAGATAGGCGAGGACTTTGGCAAAATTAACCCCCACCCACAGCGCCGGCGGAAGCCCTGGGCCGCTCGTTACGGCGATTGCATCGACGGGCGGCGGGGCGATGGTGGGAAGATAGTCAGCCACGCGTGCGAGGAGATCCGGCTCGTGGGTAAGAATCGCGGCGAGTGCGGCACTAACATTTTTATCAAAAGGGTCGGCAAGGAGGAGGCTCTCATGCCCCGCTTGTGCGAGGGCATGACTCAAAACAGGTACCAGATTGATGGCGTGTTCGCGCTTGGCAAGGGCGGGATAGACGCCGCCGTAGTGCGCGTGGATCTGTGCTTGCGAATGGACGACATTGGCGCCGATCGTAAACGACATCGCATCGAGCGATCCGCGCCCGTCAATACTACTGACGGCTGTCTCGTCGCAACTCGTCTCAATGCCGAGGATGGTAAGGGGGCGTTTCATGATGAGATCCTGTCAGATAACCCTATCGCATCGCAAAGGTAGGGTATCTGGCAGGCTCTTAGAACTATACCGAAGGTCGGCGGAAAAAGGAACGCTGTTACGCCCTTGTGGACATGCGCTTTCGCGACGCGTGGTATCATAGAAGCATGGAACTTCTTACCTACTACGCCTCACTTCCGCTCTGGGGTATCGTCTTGGGGGGCAACACACTTGCGGCATATATCGCCGCCGTTACCCTCTTTGCCCTCATTATACTCATCCTCTACAGCGTCGAGCAAATCGTGCTGGAGCGGATGGCGGGAAGCGCCCGCGCAACGCCCCGCCACGCCGACGATATCGCCGTCGCGGTGATCCGCTCCATGCGCAAGCCATTCTACCTCCTCGTCGCTTTCTTCTTCTCGACGCGCTTGCTCGTCATGCCCGAACTCGTCGGCGAGTCGCTCAACGTCCTTCTCATCGTCTTCGTTGTCTATCAGGCGGTACGCGCCGCGGAGATCTCCTTCGCGCATGTAAAACGCGTCAAGCTCGCCGATGGCGGCGATGACGAGACTCGATCCGCGATGGACGTGGTCGGCGTCATCATCAAAGGCGTCGTCTGGTCCATCGGTATTTTGCTCATCCTCTCAAACCTCGGCGTGAATGTTACCTCGCTCGTCGCGGGGCTCGGCATCGGAGGTATCGCTATCGCTTTCGCACTGCAAGGGATCCTCGCCGACCTCTTCAGCGCCTTTTCCATCTACTTCGACAAACCGTTCCAAGTCGGCGACTACATTATGGTAGAAGGGCAGGGCGGCGTCGTAACCCATATCGGTATCAAGACGACCCGCCTGCGGGCGCAAACGGGCGAGGAGATCGTCCTTTCCAACAAAACGCTTACCGCCGTGCGTGTGCAGAACTTCTCTCGTCTTACGGAGCGGTGGGTCTCCTTCACACTTGATATCGTCTACGACACGCCGCAGGAGAAGCTCGCTCGCATTCCCGCGTTCGTCGAAGAAGCAGTCGCCTCGGTGTCCGGAGCGCGCTTTGATCGCGCACACTTCAAGGCCTTCGGGGGAAGCGCACTCGTTTTCGAGATCGCCTATTATGTAGAGTCTCCCGAGTATGCCGAGCATGTGCGGATACAGCATGCCGTCAATATGAAGTTAAAGCGCGCCTTTGACGATGCGCATATCGCCTTCGCCTACCCCACGCAGACGCTTCACATTCCCGCCGTCGCCACGACGGCTCGCGCCTCCGGCACCCGCAAGAAAGCAAAATCGGCTCACGAACCGGCTTTCGAGGCGAATATATAATACCGCGGATCTCTTCTCTCACGGTAACGTTATTATTGTGCAGTAGATCTATGCATGGTTAGTAACATAAAGATACGATTTGATTAAATTTTCAAACAAAGAAAATACCGTCATTGGGCCCACTCCACCCGGCACAGGCGTAATTGCACCCACTACATTCCTTACGTTTTTATAGTCCACATCGCCTACTACTTTTTTATTTTCTGTAACGGTAATGCCCACATCAATCACTATCTGATTTTTGGAGACATGATCCGCAGTAACAAGATGAGGTTGACCGACTGCCACAATGAGTATGTCAGCTCGTCTTGTTTCTTCCTCTGACGGTTTACATCACGCACATGCGCTTGTGGGGAAGTGGGGAAGAACATGAGAAGGAGGGGAACATTGGCGAAGCCCTTACCCCGCCGGCTCTGCCGCGGGGTTCCTTGTAGGAAAGTC
>CAYGCZ010000009.1:0-31524 GCA_964348495.1 uncultured Candidatus Saccharibacteria bacterium | reverse complement strand
CAAAAAGGCCGCCCCCATGGGGGCGGCCTTTTTGGTGTTGTGATCGCATCAGAGGGAGAGCCCCCTACCCTGTTTCCGGTTGTGATCCAACGACTTCCAAAAGAAATAGCCGATCGCGGCAAAGGTGATAAGCGGCGAACCCCACGCCGGAAGGTGTGCGCCAAAGGCCTCGGCGACCATGATTCCGCCTAAGGCGCCGATCGAATACATCGCACCGGTCTTCAAAAAGACATACGACTGGATCCGCTCCACATTGCGCAAGGTAAGATACAGGACGACGAGCGCGCCGATGCCGTTGCCCAGAAGTATGAGGAGTACGTTCATCGTAAAGGCGAAGGCCCCGACGACGCCATCGATACTGAAGGTCGCGTCGATCACGATCAGAAAGAGCACCTTCGCCCAGTCGGAGGCGCTCGTGCCATTCTCGCCGATCAGGCGCTCTTCAGCCCGTTCGGCATTCATCTTAAAACCATCCGTCAGGAAGAAGGCCGACGACCCTATCGCCGCCGCCAAGATGACCTGCACCGCGCGAGACGCCTCCATTACTCCGCTTATGCTCACGATCAGCCCCACGAGGCCGAAGCTCGCAATGGTGTAGAACCACACCCCGCCGAAGGTCTGCATATGCTTCTCCAGAGCGAAGCCGAAGTAATGCTTTTCTTCAACAAAAAGCCAATGTAAAAAGAGAAGAACGAGAAAGACCCCGCCGCCCATGAGCAGAAGGGGCGCCGATGACTCGACCGCGTGCGTCACGGCCGGATCGGAGCTCCATACCGCATGAAGCACTCCGGAGATGCCCATCCCCGCATTGGCCGCGGCAAAAATGATAAACGGCAAAAGACCGCGCACCACGAGGACGGCGACGATACCGCCGAAGATGAGAAATGCCAGCCGAGCACGGCGATCTTTAATCGTTGCCAAGACTGAAGCATTGACGACGGCGTTGTCGATACTGGAGATGATCTCGAAGGCGGTGAGCCCAAGAGCGGTAAAAATAAGTTCCCACATATAGCAGTAGTATGAAGAGTGAGGCGGTGCGATGCAAGCATGATGTCGATACTGTTCCGGCGACACACCACTCCACCATTCTACCATGCGAAGCACACGCCGGCTGTGATACTATGAGTACAAGGACTGTATGCGCATACCGCGACCACAAGCAGGGATCACCGTCATAGAAATGTTCGTCGTCGTAGGATTGATCACGCTCATGCTTTCCATCGTAACGACGGCTGTTTCGCGTACCAATGCTCGAGCGCGGGATATAAAACGCGTTGCCGATGTGCTTGAGGTCAATAAAGCGCTCAACCTCTACTACACCACGATCCAGCGTTTCCCCGTGATCGCACAGTCCATAACGATCGACGGCAACGACCCGCTCTCCCGCCAGCTCGTAGGCCGCCGGTTTTTGCAGAGTGCACCGCTCGATCCGCTCTACCCTGACTATGGCTACCATTATGTGAGCAACGTCTCGGGCACCGACTACATCATCACTTTTTGTTTGGAGACCAATTCCATTCGCGATCGATACCGCGGATGCAACAATACCGTCAAACCCTAACCGGCACAGCCGCAGTACATCATGGAAACACCGCTTCAAAAACCTCTCATACCTTCAGCCAATTCCGGTATGTCATGGAAGGCACCCGAGTATACACTCAGATCGAAGGGTCCGGATTGGTTTATCGCCGTCACGCTTATCGCATCGGCGGGGGCTATCTCGGCGATCATCTACGATAACTTCGTCTTCGCCGCGCTCATTGTCGTGGGAACTTTTTCACTCATTACCTTCGCCATGCGTGTGCCGCCACAGCGCACCTTTTCGATCACCTCGCGCGGGATTATGATCGACACGATACGCCACCCCTACGATGCGCTTGATTCATTTTGGATCGCCGATGACGCACATGGCGAGCACCGCGTTATCATTCAGACCCACGGACTCGGCTTCCGCCACATCACCCTGCCCGTCGCCGACCAGGATCCCGACGAGATCCGCCACTACCTCCTCCAGTACCTCCCCGAAGAGGAGGCGCACGAACCCTTGGGTCATCGCATTATGGAGTACCTTGGTTTTTAGAAAGTGTGCGATAGACAGTGGTTGGTATACAGTATGAACCGCCCCGTTTCGCAAAGCGAAACGGGGCGGTTCATAAAAAAGACTGCCCAACGCAGTCTTTTTTATGAACATACTACCTGCCGCCTACCCTATACTTCGCCTAGAATTCCTGGAAGACCGGCAGGAAAGGGGTGATAGTGATCGTCTTGTCGATCGTGTCGCCAAGGAGGGTCGTACAGGAGACTGTATAGGTGGTTTGCTCCGTGATCACCTTGGTCGGCTCAATACCCGTCTTACCGCTCTTCACCACCGACCCTTGATCGTCTAGGAGTTGGCAACTCTGCGCGTCTTGCGAGCTCCACTCGATACTTGCGCGCGTCCCTTTCAAGACACGAATGATTCCCGATGAAGGAAGTGAGGGAAGCGAGATACTCGGGTCGACGACAAAGATGAACTGATCATCCTGCGCCGATCCGCCGGCATTCTCGCAGGTCAGTGTGTAACGTAACGTAAGGTCTGGAGAGACGGAGACGGAACCTGCCGTAGCCCCAAATGTATTGAAGTTGACTCCCGTACATGAATCGGCGTTCATACTGCTCCATGTGAGGGTTGCCAAACCGCCCTTACGGATCGTGCCGGGGGCCGCACTCATGACAGGAATAGGTAATGGCAGGGAAACAGTAACTCTCTTGATGTCGCTTGCCGTCTGTGCGCCGGCACTGCTTGAGCCGCTTCCTCCGGGGCCGGTGCAGGTAAGTGTATAGGTCGTTGAGGTTTCAGGTACCACTTGAACATTTCCCGATACGGCACCATTCGTTGTGAAATTCGTGCCGTTGCATGAGACTGCATTTAACGACTCCCATATCAAATCCACCGGTTCACCGGGCGCAACCACGGCAGGATTGACCGTCAGTGTCGGCTCCGGCAATGCCGAGGCGAAGACACTCAGTGGCGCAACGGTGTGAGCCATTCCACCTTTACCCTCACATACTAACTGATAGAGGAAATCACCCACATCGGTAAGTTGAAACGATGTTGGAGAGGGTACATCGCTCATATCGGTTGTACGATACAGAGTATTTTGTCCATCAACAACCGCGTAGAAATTCATATGACACCGATCGGCGTTTGTACTCCCCCACGTCATGGTTACAGCGTCATATTTGACGACCGTGGCAGGAGCGAGAGACAGCGAAACAGTCGGTGCGGGATAGACTTTAAGGGTAACCGTCTCATCGTCGGTTCCGACCGTCACTGTGCCGGCGACAGGGTCCTCTTTGGTACAAGTAACCGTATAGGTAGTAGAGTCGGCTGTCGGTGTTACAAACACACTACCAGACTTCGGATAGCTTGTAACCGTGATTCGTTGTAGCCTCCAACCAGTCCACGTAAATCCAGTACTTGTTTTTGCGGTAGAAAAGTTGGTACCTTTGCATGATGTTGCGTCGGGACTATTCCAGGTGAGCTTAATACTTTTCCCCGGATCAATGACCGTCTCACTGGCAGTCAAAACCGTCGCGGTGGGAGGTACGACCGGCACCGTCACGAAGGTGGTTGCCGATTTTACCAACGAGTTGGTGCATTTTAGAGTGTATGTTGTTTGTTTTGTCGGAAACACGTCCACAGAACCGGAAACACGTCCACCTGTTATGAACTGGCCATTTTCAGGATCATTACCACCACACCAGGTTGCATGTTGGCTCGACCAACTCAGCTTCACAGAAGAGCCGGAAACAACTTTGGTTGGCTGAACGGAGAGTGTAACAATAGGCGGCGGAACGACGGTTACTACTCCGTTGGCAATCTCTGATGGGCCAATCTCAGGACCTTCAAAGACTCCACTGTCAGTCGGATCGGTCTTTTCAGCCCTATAACAATAGAGTTTGTAGGTAGTTGTTTGGTCGGGTATTACAGCATAATATCCAAACGTCCTATTGTCTCCATCTTCACCGGGGAACCAATTGACACCTGCCCCATCTATGGAGTCATACACCTCCCGATAGGGTGATCCGCTTGGCGGTTGCAGATACTTCGGTGAGTGCATATACGTCGCTGTCGGGCTCGAAACCCAACACCCATCCCAACGTGCCTCCGTTGTGTTGATGTTTCTACCCCAACGCAGATTTCCCGGCCCCGAGGCAATCCACGTGATCAGTGATTGTTCATTGGGACTTATATTGCTCGGATATGCGACAACAGATGACGAAGTAATGTCATGAGGCCTTGGAAAAACAAGGGTTAACTCATCATCAATGAATTCAATTTCCGATCCGCTTGATGCTCTAAAAGCAACTGATATAAGGCATGTGAATTTGTAGAGGGCAGAGGTCTTTGCAACAACATCGGAATCATTATCACTCACAGTATCAACACCCGCTTCAATGTCGCCATCAAGAAGACTGCCTGTCCATGCGCATCCACGATCTTGATACTTGCCATATCTGCTTACATCCCACGAAAACGTGATATGATCACCCGCGGTGAAAATTCTTCTTTTATTTCCCGCATCATCTTTTGCAATAAACTCGTCTGCCAGAGAATGCACATCAAGCGTCACGCTTTGTAAGGATTCTACGAGGGAAGCATTATTTGTCGCCGCACCCTGTATTGCAAGGAGAACATTGGGTGCGTTGTTTGAGATATCACGAGGTTTAAATGATGATAGTTGTCTTAGACAATACAAAACGTATTCGTGACGACCTGATGAAACAGGTGAGATGCGTATACGCGACAGATCATTACTAAATTTTTTCGTCCTGGGTATGAATGTACCAGTATAAGAAACACCATCGACTTTGTCATAAACAATACATGCTCTATC
This sequence comes from uncultured Candidatus Saccharibacteria bacterium, assembly GCA_964348495.1. GTDB lineage: Bacteria > Patescibacteriota > Minisyncoccia > Phycocordibacterales > UBA2135 > CAYGCZ01. Next base: position 26,644 of record CAYGCZ010000009.1, on the reverse strand, counting down.
CGCATACTGTGATCCTGCCCTGCTGGGATCCCATGAAAGTTCCGCAACATCACCACGCGAGATCTCACTGACGCTCAAGGACAACGGAGCTGGCGGTGGTGGAGGAATGATCACCTCAAGAGTGATGGCCTGTTCAAGTTGATAGGACAGGGTGCCTGGTGACGGTTTACAATACAGTTCAATAGTGCCCGACTTCGTGGCGATATGGTCCCATATTCCCGTTAAACCAGAGTTTTCCAGAGCATATCGAGCACGCACTGTATTATCGACGCGAAGTACACGAATATCACATGTTGCCCCTTGCGGCTGGTCAGTCATATCCCAAGAAATCCTGACAATTTGATTATAATCGACCACCACCTTACCCTGCGATGCAGCAGGATTAGTACTGATGGATGCCGCATGGACAGGTGTCGTAATTGCAAAAGCACCGGCAAAAAACATGAGCGCACCTATAAGCCCGACATATCGTGCGATTTGTATGCGCGTCAAAGAATATGCAAAAGAGTGATACATGAACATAGAATCTCCTTGGTGATAAATATAGTTTTAGTATATCACCAATTATAAGACGGAGGATGGATTATCCCCTATCGTCAAACAAAAAGCCCCTTCGGGCTTTTTTCTGGAAATAGTGCTCCCGCGAAGTCGGTCACAAGTTACTAACGTTTTTGGTTCGCTTCGCTCCCAAAAACGTAAGTACTCGCGACCCAGCCTCGCCGACAAGCAACCTCCCTTCGGTCGGTTCTTGTGTACCGGCTCCGACTTTCGATTCTTCGCGGGAGCTACTATTTCCAACAAAAAAAGCCCCTTCGGGCTTTTTTCTGGAAATAGTGCTCCCGCGAAGAATCGAACTTCGATTACAGGATCCGCAATCCTGCGTTCTATCCGTTGAACTACGAGAGCGGTTGGCTACGACTGCAACGATACACCACACTATAGCAACTTTTTTGTTTTTTACCACCCCCTCGCCCGCCAAACTTTCGTTTTGGCGCTTCATGTGCTACTGTGCCGGTAGAAAACAACCACCTTGATAAGGAGATGAATCATGACGATCAGACTGTTGGCTCTGGATTGGAATGGGTGTCTTTTGGACGACACGCGCTTCAACTATCGCGCCGTGTGTGCGATAGTTGAGCGGTACAACGGCACACCACCAACTTTTTCACACTATCAAGATCACTTCGGCGCAGATATGCAGTACTTGAGTTACTACATTGAACACGGCGTACCCGAAAGCCTCTCTGACGAGGATATAAAACAGATGCGCTTTGAGTACTTCATGACGCACCGAAACGAGTTACGGCTCGCGGCCGAAGCGACGAAGGTTCTGGCATATTGTCGGGAGCGCGAAATCTTCTGCGCCATCGTCAGTGCCGAGATGCCCGGTCTTTTGATACCCATCCTGCACGAAAGCGGGCTTGCATCGTACTTCCTGTCGGTCACGGCAGGGAGCTATCATAAGGAGACGACTGTTCGGGCACTTATTGAAGGATACAAGATACCCGTCTCGCAGACACTCTTCGTGGACGATATGCCCGAGGAGATAGTGGGTGTGAAAAAACTGGGTGTGAGGACGGCAGGATTTCTCGGCGGACACGCCTCGGAAAGACGCGTGCTAAGCGCGGAACCGGATCACACCGTGCATAATTTTGGAGACATTCTTTCTAGAATTGCTACACTGGAGAAATGACGATGGATATGAACATGAACGATTACGCTTCACACATTCTCGCAGTTGGACTCACCGCAATGCCCTGTGCAGGCAAAGGCGACTGCGCCGAGGTGCTGACCTCCTTGGCCGTAAGGGATATGCAGCCCTTTTACCATGTACTCACACCCCGTTTCTCGGCATCGGCGCGACGCATACTCGACACCGCCAAAACGGCGGTCGACCGCGATGCCTTGCAACGATGCGTCCAAATCATGGAACAAGTCGGGGTCGATGAGGGGCGTGGGCCGGGAGAATTGAGCAGGATGCTCAAGACAGAAATTTTGACCGCCGCCGCCTTCATTGAAAAGCCCATCTTGGTCATCTTGGACGGCGCACGATGGCCGACCGACGAAGCGATGATTCGCTCGTTCCCCCACAACTTCATTATCGGCATTGAGGCCGATCAAAAAGTGCGATGGGAGCGTGCCATCAAACGCGCCGAGAATGCGGGCGACGCAGAGAAGGCATGGGAGCGATTCCAAGCCGAGGATACCGCCATAAATGAACGGCATATCCCCACAATAATGAGCGGTGCGGATATTATCATAAACAACAACAGCAACGCGGAGGGTGCTCATGCGCGCTATCACCGTATGGTGGAACATCACTGGTTTGCAGAGATCAGGCCGCGCCTGGTGTCCATGCTCTCCCCACATCACAAAAAGAACCCATGATGGGTTCTTTTCTTTTGGAGACGAGATGTCTCTTTATGAAAGTTTGGCGATTGCTTTGGTAAGCCGTGACTTCTTGCGGGCGGCGGCGTTCTTGGTGATAACACCCCGCTTTGCCGCCTTGTCGATCGCTTGATATGCCTTAGGGAGGAGAGCTGCCGCCTCGCCTTTGGTCTTCACCGCCACGAGGACTTTAACCCCTTTGACATTTTCCTTCATTGAGCGGGCACGTCGCTCGTTGAAGACCTTCTTGCGCGCGGAAACGCGGATCGCCTTTTTTGCTGACTTCGTGATTGCCATAATTGAACAATAGTAGCAGAGGAGGCGCTTTTATGCAACCGTTTCGCGCTTCTTCATGCGGAGACGGATGGTCTGCACCAAGGCGCCCGAGGCGATGAGGAAGAGCGCCGCCTGTGTTAGGACACCAAGGACAGGGATGATAAGGAGGAGCTCAAGAACGATAACCCCCGCAATAGCCCACGGCAGGGTGATGAGTATCTCACCCTTTATGAAGCGGGAAAGGAGGGCGCCGACCGTTACTCCGGCATATATCTTGGCGACAAGAACGAAGAGCGCATAGAGTATACCCAAGGCGATGCCGCCGAACAGTCCGATGCCGGAGAGCGCAAGTAAAAAGACGGTAAGCGGGATGAGAAGCGTTACCGCCGCGCCGAACAGCACGGTTCTGCCGGTATGAAGGATTCCCGTCATGACGACCTCGCGCGAGAACATCCCAAAGAGTGAGACGATGATTGAAACAGCAACCACCGCGTAGAGTATCTTGCCGGCCGCGATCAAAAGAAGGATCATGGCGAGTGCCATACGGACACCCACCATTTCCGTTCCACCGGTTGTTTCGTACACTATGGTGCCGCGCACCATCGCTCCTTGTGCCATAACAACGGGAGAAGGTGCGACGTAGGTCAGATTCTCAGAGAGTCGAGCATGACGACCAATCGTCACATCCCCCGCGGAGCGGATCATAACATTACCCACAATATCGCCATATATCTCCACGGAACCGCCATAGACCGTCATATCGCCGTAGGCGCTACCCTCGAAGATAACTGAACCGCCCATGACGAGGATGTCGCCGATAATCACCGCATTGTCGGATAGATATACATCCCCGCCGACAACAGCGAGGTCGCCCCCGATAGTGCTGTCGATAATGACCGCGCCGCCGGCAACACGCAGATCATCCTGAACATCGCCAAAAACATCCACCTCGCCGCCGGCAAGCAGAGCGTCGCTCAAAATCATACCGACGGTCGTAACCGTTGCACCCGCCGCCGTCAGATCACCCGCAATATCGCCTCCGATGAACACATTCTCTTCAAAGGTGTATACATCGGCCTTGGTGATACCACCTTCGACCACCGAGGGGTTTATCAAACCGGCGTTCGCCCGCATCCACGGAAAAGACAGCGCCGCAAGAAGTACAAGGGTGAAAAAGAGGGTGCGGGAATGGTTGCGAAAATATCGAGAATATGTGATGAACTGAAACATAGTGAGAATGCCACATGGCCGCCCGTACCGTGATCTATGGTTTCATAGTATCAAGTCGCTATGAGGTGCGCACGATACGCTGTGCATAACCGCACCGAGACCGCCATATCTTTCGGGCCGAGCAAAAGTGCGTTATGATACACCTATGATCCGCCGCCTTTCCGGAGTCGCCGCACATGTTTCCCACCACGATCTGATCGTCGATGTCGGCGGTGTGGGCTATGCCGTGCGCACGCCGCTTGCCGTCGCCGCATCCCTCCACGAAGGCGATGAGTGCTCGCTGTTTATTCACTTGGTCATGCGCGAGCCGTCCATCGACCTGTACGGTTTTTTCTCACAGAGCGACCTCTCGTTTTTCGAACTTCTGATCGGTATCTCGGGAATCGGCCCCCGCTCGGCGCTCGCCATCATGAACCTCGCCCCCGCCGAACGGCTCATCGCCGCAATCGCCTCGGGCGACATCGGCTATCTCACCAAGATATCCGGCATCGGCAAAAAGAGCGCGGAGAAGATCATTCTTGAGCTCAAAGACAAGCTCGCTTTGCTTGCGCCGAGTGTTGAAAAAGAAGCGATTACCGAACATGCCGATGCGCTTGAGGCACTCAAAACCCTCGGCTACGACACCCGCGCCGCGCGGGACGCCCTCCACGCACTCGACGATACGCCACGCGACCTTAACCGCACGATTAAAGATGCCCTCAAATTGCTAGGGCGATAGACGACCATGCTCACCTTCATCAGACGCCTCATACCCCGCCGGATATTCAACGCTTTCGCGCCCGCCTATCACTATCTCTGGGCACTGCTTGGTGCGCTCATCTACCGCTTCCCTTCGCGCAAAATAACTGTCGTCGCCGTAACGGGCACCAAAGGCAAGACGAGTGTTACGGAGCTTCTCGCCGCGATGCTGGAGGCGTCGGGATACACCGTTGCCGTCTCAAATACCGTTCGCTTCAAGATCGGCGACCTCTCAGAACGCAACCTCTACAAGATGAGCATGCCGGGGCGCATGTTCATCCAGCGCTTTCTTCGCCGCGCCGTCGCCAAGGGTTGCTCCTACGCAGTCCTTGAGATGACCTCCGAAGGGGCAAAACAATTCCGCCATCGTTTTATCGACATGGACGCGGTCGTCTTTACCAACCTCTCACCCGAGCATATAGAATCGCATGGTTCATATGAAAAATATCGCGAGGCAAAACTTTCCATCGCGCGCGCGCTTGCGACTTCCCGCAAGTCGCGCACGCTCATCGTGGCCAATGCAGATGAGCCCGAAGGATCGCGCTTTCTTGCGGTGAAGGCCACAGAACGCCAGGCCTATTCCCTGCGCGATATTGAACCGTATGAGATCAAAAAAGAGGGCGCCTCTTTCACCTTTGAAGGGCGCGCCGTCTCTTCTCCCCTCTCCGGACGCTTCAACCTCTACAATATCCTCGCGGCGGCGGCGACTGCGCGCCGATTGGGTGTGAGTGCCGACACAATCGCACGCGTCGCGAGCACCTTTGCGGGCATCCCCGGGCGTCTTGAACACATCGACGAAGGGCAGGATTTTACCGTCGTCGTGGACTACGCCCACACCGCCGACTCGCTTGAAAAGGTCTATGAGGTCTTTCAACACGCGCCCAAGATTTGCGTTTTAGGCGGCACGGGCGGCGGGCGTGATACCGGCAAGCGCCGCGTGATGGGTGAGATCGCCAACGTACACTGTTCGGAGATCATCCTCACCGACGAGGATCCCTACGACGAGGATCCGATGCGGATTATCGCACACATCAAAGAGGGTATCAAAAAGCCGGCGCGCGTCATTATGGATCGCCGTGAGGCTATCAAAACGGCGCTGGCGATGGCAACGACCGGCGATGTCGTTCTCATAACCGGCAAAGGTACCGACCCGTACATCATGGGGCCGCGCGGTACCAAAACTCCATGGAGCGATGCGCGCGTCGCGCGGGAGGAGTTGAAGACGCTGGTATCTGCAAAACAGTAAAAAATACTATACTATAAGAGACACTATGGGACGTATGCGCCCTCACACCCTATGGACCCTATTAAATGGATAATCGGCATGTTCATCCTCCTCGGCATCATGTGGTATGCCGCCGGAGGCGGCGAGGTGCGCCAACGCCCGTTCATCGAAGCCCCCTCCCCGCTTGATGGCGGCGAGCAGTACGGGCCGGGAGAGCGCGAGAGCGTATCATCGTATCGAGCACGTCGCGCACAAGAGGAGGTTGCCGCAGAAACACCGGTGCAGAGCGAGAACACAACCAACGCGACTCCGTCTTTGTTTGCCGCAGGTGTTTCAATCGATACCACCTACGGTGCCGATGCTATCTCACCCTCCGACGAATACATCACCATCACCGCCTCACCCAACACCCTTCAACCAATCAACATTACCGGCTGGCGCCTCAAAAGCGCAGTAACCGGTAATGAGGCATCTATCGGCGCCGGCACCTACCTACCCTACTCCGGCCGCGTCAATACGCAGGAGGCGATATTCCTCCGGCCGGGCGAGACGGCGATCATCACCACAGGACGGTCGCCCTTCGGCGTCTCGTTCCGTCTCAACCAGTGCACCGGCTACCTTGAGGCCTTTCAAGACTTCGTACCACCCCTTTCGCGCTCCTGCCCTCTCGTCGCCGATGGCCACCTCCCCTCGGGCGGTGCCCGTTTGAGCGATGCCTGCTTGGACTACCTCGACACTATTCGCTCTTGCTCCGTACCGCTCAATGTACCCGCATCGCTCCCCTCATCGTGCCACGAGTTCGTCGCACAAAATGCTACCTACAATGGATGTGTCGAAGCCCGCAAGGCCGATGCTTCGTTCGCCCTGCCCGAGTGGCGCATCTTTCTCGGTCGCAGTGCGGAGTTGTGGAAAGAGCGCCGCGAAACCATCCAGCTCATTGATGCCGAGGGGCGCGTGGTGGATACGGTGTCGTACTGACGGGAATGTGGAAGTTGGAATATAGAATTACGAACAACGACCGGTTTCGCTTCGCGAAACCGGTCGTTGTTCGTAATGAAATACTGGATTTTTTAATAATTTCTGTTACAGTGATGTTCATATCCGCCCATAGCTCAGTTGGTAGAGCAACGGCCTTTTAAGCCGATGGTCGTAGGTTCGAATCCTACTGGGCGGACAGTAAAAATTAAATCCCACTCTGACAAGAGTGGTGATTTTATTTTTACCCGCCCAGTAGGATTCGAAGGCCGGAGCCGGTATACAAGAACCGACCGGAGGGAGGTTTCTTGTCGGCGAGGCGGGCTCGCGGGTACTTATGTTTTTAGGAGCGAAGCGAACTAAAAACATTAGTAACCTGTGAGAGAATCCTACTGGGCGGACTATTTCGGATGCTTACGAATACTCATAACAACATACATATCCTTCTGGATAAGAAAGTAGAAACGATACGAGCGATCAATACGCGCTTGCCACAATCCAACCTGTTCATCATACTTTTTTGCATGAAGCGACGGATGGGAGAGGGAACCAAGCAAGAAACCCATCTGTTTTTCAAATGAGGCGCGAATACGCGCAGGGAGAGCGCAGTACTGCTTCTCCGCTGTCTTAGTGAAAATACCCCTCATGCTCGACGGAGTTTCTTGCGCATCTCCCCGACAGATGCAAACGAGATGAACTCCCCTTTCTTGAGATCTTCCAACGACTGTGCGATGTCGGCATAAACTTCAACATCACGGCGCATGGGAGTAAAGACAGCCGCACCGTTCTCTACGACGACGCGCATAAGATCGCCGTCAGCAACTCCGAGTGCCTCACGCATTTTTTTGGGGATCGTTACCGTCCCCCGCGATTGTATCTTAAGAACCGTACTCATACTCTCTATGTTATCTGAAAATCTGCTTTTCTGCAAATTGTCTATACCCCCAAGACCACCAGTTCCAGCGCCGTCTCGAGGTCGGGGCCTCCGCGGCGCGCCTCGTGATACGCATCTACGAGGCGGCCTATGAAGGCGACCGTCTCCTGCGGTGCATAGTTCTTGCCGAAACGCGCCGCTTTACTGAAGACAAAGGGGCTCAACCCCGCCTCTTCGGGCCCGCCGCCGCGCGCGACGGCATCCTGCGTGAGGGCTATGGTCTTCATCTGCCAGAGGAGCGTCCCATAGATTGCCTCGGGTTTTGCGCCATGCTGTACCGCCTCCTGAAAGGCGACCCATGCCGCCTTGCGGTCGCGCTTTCCCACCGCGTCGGAGAGAGTAAAGATGGAGAAGTCGTCCTCAACCTTCGCCTCATTGCCGCAGTCTATCACCCGTGCCCCCGCTTTTTCAAAGGCCTTTTGAAGCGGCTTCAACGCCTTCTCCTCCCGAAAGACGCACACCCCCGCCGATGCGGCAAAGTCATCCAAGCGCGAAAGTGCATAGTCGCCCAACTCCGTATGCTCACCATCCTTCTGCCCCAGCACACCCTCAAAGACAAAGATCGTTACGCCGCCAAAAAGACCCGCCTGCGCGGCGATCGCCTCCTCGCAGACCTCGCGCGAAAAAGCCCCCGCCTCGACGACCCTCACCTGCGGCTCGCCGCCCTGCGCCGCACAAATATCGCGCACCGCGGCGTGTCCGTTTTTGCGATCGGTTCCATATACGAGATACACCATACAATATGAGTATACACCACGCCCCGCGCACTGATCCCACACAAGACAATAAATATGAGTATTGTCAATGTTGACACTATCCGCCACTACTGTAGACTCCTTTACTATATTGTTCTTTTGAAAAAACCCAAAAAGGAGGTCTCACCTATGATTGTATGAATCTTCCAGCTCAATTTCGTTCTTGAATTTTTTCTTTAACTTCAATTGGAGATTGTTGATGAATAAGTTGAAAGCTTTTCTCATGGCGGCGTTGTTGGCGGTTGGTGTCTCTGCGCAAGCGGAGGTGGTTAAAGTGCATACCAAAGGGCAATACGCCTATGCAAGCTACTACACCTATGACGGGTGTTCCTACGAGTCCACCTACGTCTCCGCATCGGAGATGAAGGATCCGGGAACGAGTAATACTTTGTATGTGTATGCGGGAGTATACAAGTACAATTATTGTACCGGCTCCTACCAATATGGATATGGGTACACCACCGCGGATCCTGCTGATTTGAAGGTAGCAGGAAATAAGGCGACGATCAAAACAACCGTCCCCCTCAACTACTACTATGGTGGTGGTGTTGGGTCCACTCTGACTATTGATCTTACCTTCATCGCCAATGGTGAGTGGACGTCGCAAGGTCACTCAAATTATCATTATGATACGCCGACATATCGCTATATGTCCCGGTACGTGGGTAGCGATAAATCTGCGGATGTTACCGGTAGTGTATCTGATGGCACAACCGAGTTTGCTGTTGGTGCTTCCATGTATGGATACATTGGAAAATCCAATAGCGGGTATATCCAACATACCCAGTAACCCTGACCTCTTTGTCATGGACGCCGCCGACACTTGTGTCGGCGGTTTTTCTTTTTACTCTGTCCACATTAAAACAGCGCGGGTCGCGAAGCGACCCGCGCTGTTCTTTTTTGTATTATGTCCCACTACACCTCCCCCAACGTCCTCCCGACGGAGACATCCACCACAAGCGGCACATGGTCGGTGATGACCGTCTCCATCACTTCTTTGATGATCGGTGTTACCTTCTCTATAAGACCTTCGCGCACCTCGTAGATAAGCTCGTCGTGGATCTGGAGCAGGAGAAAGACGTTACTCCCCCACCCCTCGCGCTTGCCGCGCTCGTCCACGCGGGCGATGGCGAGTTTGATGATGTCGCCCGTCGCCGTGCCTTGGATTGGCGCGTTGAAGGCCTCGCGCTCGGCGGCGGCGCGTATGTAGGGAATGCGCGATGCAAGGCCGGGCACATAGCGGCGGCGACCGAAGAGCGTCTCGGTGTAGCCCTTCTCGTGCGCCTCGCGCTTTACCTTTTCTATGAATGCCGCCACGCCGGGAAACTCGTCAAAGTAGGTATCGTAGAACTTTTGCGCCTCCTCGCGGCTTCCGCCGAGATTTTTCTGAAGCGAGGTGATACCCATGCCGTAGATGATGCCGAAGTTGATGACCTTTGCCTTGCGGCGCATGTCTTTGGTTACCTCCTCCGGCGGAACCTTAAAGACCTCGCTCGCGACGGCCGCGTGAAAGTCGTGCCCCTCGCGGAAGATGCGGATCAGGTCGGTATCGCCCGAGAGGAGCGCCAGAATACGAAACTCTATCTGCGAGTAGTCAAAGGCGGCGAATGAAAAACCCTCGCGTGCGCGGAAGGCCGAGCGCACCTCCTTGCCCTCCTCGCCGCGGCTGGGGAGGTTTTGGAGGTTGGGATTGACGGACGACATGCGCCCCGTTGTTGTCCCCGATTGTACGAAGGTGGTATGCAACGCGCCCTCTCCGTCCAACATCTCAGGAAGGTTATCCACGTACGTTGAGAGGAGTTTGGCGACCTCGCGGTGGCGCATGATCTCTTCAATGACGGGGTGCTTGTCGCGCAGTTTTTCAAGCTCCGACTCGCGGGTGGAGACGACGCCACCCGCCGTCTTTTTGAGCCCTTTGGTGGGCAAGCCGAGTTTCTCAAAAAGCACCTCGCTCAATTGTTTGGAGGAGGCGACGTTGAACTCCGTGCCCGCAAGCGCGTAGATGCGCGCCTCGACGGCGGTAAGCTCGGCGTGGTACTTCTCGGAGAGTGTGGCGAGTACGGTGCGATCAACCACAATACCGCGCCTTTCTACCGCCTCCAAGAGGGGAATGATCGGCGCTTCTATGTCGCGGTAGAGGTGCTCCAGCTTGCGCTCCGTGAGTGCGGTAAAAACCTTCTCCCGCGCCTCCGCAAACAAACGCGTGCCGGCAAATTCCAAAATATCTTCCAAGCCGGGGTTGGTGAGGTTGGAGTCCAAAAGCCACAGGGCGATGGATGCTTTTTTGAGCTCCGTCGGATCAATCTCTTCGGCCGCGGCCGCATCTTCGACGGCCTCGCCCTGCGATACGGGAGCGATGGATGCATCCAAACGCTCGGTCAGCGTGCGAAAACCGAGCTCGCGGCACAATTCTTTGAAGCGCTCCGATGAGAATACCTCCCGCCACGTCGCCTCGGGCAAGACAAACGTGATAGGCGCGTCGCGACGGATCGTCGCGAGTGTCTTGGAGAAAAGCGCCTCTTCTTCATTGTCGCGCAGAAGCCCTATGATGCGCGGAGTAATACCCGCCTCAAGAAACACCTCATCACCCTTCTTGAGTTTCTTGTACATCTGCTCGATCGTCCCGAAGGTGGTGATAAGGGTTGTTGCCGTCTTTTCGCCTATGCCTTTGATACCGATGATGTTGTCGGAGGGGTCGCCCCGCAGGCCTTTGTAATCGGGCAGAAGGAGGGGAGCAAAACCGAAGCGCTCCTTCACCGCCTTTTCGTCGTACAAAATAGTATCGTTGATGCCTTTTTTGAGGGTATAGACCTGTACGCTCTTTTTTTCCACGAGCTGAAGTGTATCCATGTCGCCGGAGGCGATCACGATCTCAAGCACCCCCTCTGTGAGGGCTGGTGCCTGCTGTTCTACAATCGTGCCGAGCATGTCGTCGGCCTCGAAGCCCGGGTGCTCATAGATGGGGATGCCAAAGGCGGCAAAGACGTCGCGAGAACGTTTCATCTGACTCACGAGCGCCTCATCGGCCTTTGCCCTCCCCGCCTTGTACTCCTCGTACGCCTCATGGCGAAAGGTCGGCCCGGGGAGGTCGTAGCAGGCAGCGATGTAGTCGGGCTTCAACTCGCTGATGATCTTGATGATCATGGCGGCGAGGCCGTAGAGCGCGCCCGTCGGCTCACCCGACGGCGAGGTAAAATCCGGCAGTGCGTGATACGCGCGATGCAGGATGGCGTGCGCATCCAAGAGGACGAGGCGCTGTGCTTGTTTGGCTTCTTTTTTTGACATGGTATGTGGGTAAAACCGACGAGACATATGATGGTGAGGGGGCGCTCCGGGCCGCTCGGCCAAGTCTAACCCCCTCACCATCATATGTCTCGTCGGCTATGTCTGATCTTCAAAAATAACCCGCCGCGCACCCTCGCCCTCGTATTCAAAGCGGAGCTTCACCGCATCTGCCGGCAAAAGCGCCTCTATCCGCTCCGCCCACTCGACGACGATGAGCGCGTCGGCATCGGCGATGAGGCGATCCCAGCCGAGATGCCTCGCCTCATCAGGGCTTTCAAAGCGATAGCAATCTATATGTACAAGGTGTGCGAAGGGAGCGCCCTTTGGGATCTTGTAGGCACGCTCGATGATGAAGGTCGGGCTGATGATTGTTTCTTCAATACCCAAGGCGCGGGCAATCCCTTGGGTAAAGGTTGTCTTGCCGGCGCCCAAGTCGCCGTAGAGGGCGAGGACGCGCGCGCCGCTTCGCGGTGCGCGCGTAACAGTCGCGACTGTCTCCGCGGCGAGGGCTTGCATCTCCTCTGTCGTGTGCACCGTCCGTGTCATAGAGATCAGTATAGCACGGAGGAAGGCGCCCTCCGACGCATAAAAAACACTTAGGACTCGGAGTCCTAAGTGTTTTTATTTACCACCAATATATGCGCGGCGGGTCGCGTATCAGATCGATACGCGACCCGCCGTTCGACCGGCAGATGGCCACTTCCTGCGGCCATAAACTGTAATTCATTCCATTGACCACCTCCAGTGCGTACCGGCACTTCATGTCGCCGATCGTGTATAGGTGATATGAGACGGCGGTATAGGTGACACAGCGATACTTGTTCGCCGTGCACGCGCCGCCATCTTCACCCGTCTCCCAAACTTTTCGGAAGGTTTCGTACCGTGTCTGCCATGAAATCTCCTCATACGGCACCATCTGGCACCCCCCGAGAATAATCAGTAAAAACAAAAATGGGAATTTCAGAATTAAAAAATTCATGACACACCTCCTCGGGTGGGTTGCGGTTGAAAATTTGAAGAACGTACCGACCTATTCCATCACGAAATATATAAAAAGTCAATGTTTCCCGCGCTGACATCTTTTACACCCCTCGGCAAGATTGTTTTTCCTATTGTGCGCGCTAGGATAGAATCAACGATGGTTACTTTTGATGAAACAAAGCAGAACGAGAGACTTCAAGAGCTTCGCGCCGCGGAGCAGGAGGAGTTGGCGCGCATGCTTGCCGAGCGGCACAACCTGCCGTACATCGATCTTTCGGCCGTTTCCATCAATACCGACGCCCTGCGCCTCATCCCCGAAGAGGCGGCTCGCGCCGCGAGTCTCGCCGCATTCCACATGACCGGCAAAAAGGTCGGTATCGCCCTCCTCTCCCCCGCAAAGACCGGTGTCGCCGATGTTCTCGGTGAGCTTAAAACCGCCGGTTACGAGCCCGAGCCGGCGATTGCCTCGGAGCAAAGCATCAAACGCGCATGGGAGCGGTATGCCGAGATATCCTACGCCGTCCAGACGGAAGAGGGCATGCTGGATATCAGCCACGAGGAGGTCAACACCTACGAACAGCAATTCTCCACGATCGACGACCTGACCGACGCTCTCAACGATGCTCTCGTGAGCAATGCCCGCTACCAGACCACCCGCCTGTTGGAGCTGGTCATCGCCGGCGCCCTCGCGCTCGACGCCTCCGACATCCACATAGAGCCCTACGAAGACCATGTGATGCTCCGCATCCGCATGGATGGTATCCTGCACGACCTCCTCTCGGTGCGCGACCGTGCCTACGTACTCCTCGTCTCGCGTATCAAACTGCTTTCGGGGCTCAAGCTCAATGTCCGCGACCAGGCGCAGGACGGCCGCTTCAGCATCAAGTTCAAGGCGACCGAGATAGAAATCCGCACCTCCGTTATCCCCGGCGCCTACGGCGAGTCCATCGTCATGCGTATCCTGAATCCCGAATCAATCCGCGTGGAACTCAAAGACCTCGGTATGCGCCCCGAACTCCTCGCCATCGTGGAGCGCGAAGTCGGCAAGCCCAACGGCATGATCCTGAACACCGGCCCGACGGGCTCCGGCAAGACGACGACGCTCTACGCCATCCTGCGCCACATCAGCACGCCCGATATCAAGATCATTACCATCGAAGACCCTATTGAGTACCACTTGGCGGGTGTTACGCAAACACAGACGGACGCGGAAAAGGGCTACACCTTCCTTGAAGGCCTGCGCTCGGCACTGCGGCAAGACCCTGATGTCATCATGGTTGGTGAGATCCGTGACGACGAGACTGCGGGGACGGCGGTCAATGCCGCGCTGACAGGGCACCTCGTCCTCTCCACCCTGCACACCAACACGGCGGCGGGTGCTATTCCCCGCCTCATCGACCTTGCCGTCAACCCGAAGATCATCGGTTCGTCGGTCAACGCCATCCTCGCCCAACGCTTGGTGCGTCTCTTGTGCAATGAGTGCAAAACGATGGCCCCTGTTGAGGAGCGCGACCGCCGCATTATCACAACGATCGTGGCGGGGCTTCCGCAAGGAACCGCCCCCACGATCCCCGAGACACTGCCCAAGCCCGTCGGATGTACGGCCTGCAACAAGACCGGCTATACGGGGCGCACCGGTATTTATGAGATCGTGCTCATAAACGAGGCGGTGGAGAATATCATCGTACGAGATGCGAGTGAGCGCGAGATCCGCAAAGCGGCGCGGAGCCAAGGACATCTTGAATTGCGGGAGGATGGTATACTGAAAGTATTGGAAGGCAGTACGACTATCGATGAATTGCGTCGTGTGGTCGATCTGGAAGAGGAGGTATGACGGAGAGGCGTGAGATATATCCTTTCTTTACAACTTTTACAACAAAAAAATCCGTCTGAGAGCTGAATCTCCAGGCAATCCTTTATATAGTTGCACCACATAAAGGCAGACAAAGCCCTAAGGAGTGTGCTCAGCAAACGACGACAAGCGTCGCAACCATGCACACCCTCGGAAAATGTCTAAAAATCACATCGTGACCTGATTGCCTGGAGATTCAGACCCCAAACGGATCCAGAACCCTTTTTCGTCAACGTTCCTGAATGTTAGCATGAAAGAAAAATTATGTCAAGTACCTCCCCCGTATCTTTAGCCGGAGACCCCCGCCTCGACAGCGCTCTGCGCCCAACGAGTTGGGGCGATTATATCGGCCAAGAACGCATAAAAAACAACCTCCGCATCCTCCTTGCGGCGGCAAAAGAGCGTGGACACACCCCCGAACATATCCTCTTGTACGGCCCGCCGGGCCTTGGCAAGACGACACTGGCCAACCTCATCGCCAAAGAGAGTGGTGTGGGCATGAAGATCACCTCCGGACCGGCGATAGAGAAGGTCGGCGATCTTGCTTCCATCCTCACCAACCTCTCGCCGGGAGATGTCCTCTTCATTGATGAGATCCATCGCTTGAGTAAACACATCGAAGAGGTGCTCTACCCCGCAATGGAATCGGGCGTCTTGGACATCATCATCGGCAAGGGCCCTTCGGCGCGCACGATCCAGCTCGACCTTCCTCCTTTTACCTTGATCGGCGCAACGACTCGCGTAGCGCTCATCTCCTCGCCTTTGCGCTCCCGCTTTTCGGGCGGAATATTTCGCCTGGAGTTCTACGCTGACGATGAGATTACGCGCATCGTACACCGATCGGCCGGCCTTTTGGAGGCGGCACTCTCGGATGAAGCGGCGCGCGAGATCGCGCGCCGGAGCCGCGCCACACCACGCACCGCCAACTACCTCTTGAAACGCTGTCGCGATCTCGCCCAGATCAACAGAACCGACATCACCAAAGACGCGGTCGCCGAGGCCCTCGCTCTCTTGGAGATCGACGAGCTCGGTCTGCACGGCGCCGATCGCCGCCTCCTCTCGGCGCTTATAGAAAAATTCGGGGGCGGGCCGGTTGGTGTCGGCACGCTGGCCGCCATCCTCGCCGAGGAGGAGGCGACGATTGAAGACGTCCACGAGCCCTACCTCATACAAAGAGGCCTTCTGGAGCGCACCCCGCGCGGTCGTGTGGTGACAGAAGGAGCCTACCGACATTTGGGACACACGCCGCCCGCAACACAACGTATTCTTTTGTAAGAGCCTGTTCACTATCTCATGTCGAGCAGGAAGGAAGAGGTGTTAAGCGAAAATCATAAACTGATCCATAAAAAGGCCGACGGTTGTCGGCCTTTCTTTTTTGATACACAATACCCGTATGTCCGGACATAATAAATGGTCAAAGATAAAACGCAAAAAGGGTGCCGAAGACGCCAAAAGGAGTAAGGAGTTCTCGCAACTCTCTAAACTTATTACGATCGCCTCAAAGGAGGCGAGCGGAAACGCGAATGCCCCGGCGGTACGCGCGGCGGTCGAACGAGCCAAGGCGGTCAATATGCCCGCCGCAAACATTGAACGCGCGATCAAAAAGGGTGCCGACAAAGACGCCGCATCGCTCGTGGCAACCATCTACGAGGCCTATGGCCCCGGCGGCGTCGCGATCATTATTGAATGTCTGACCGACAACCCCAACCGAACCTTACAGGAGATAAAAAACATCCTTTCAAAAAAGAACATCGCCCTCGCCGGACAAGGTGCCGCGACGTGGGCGTTTACAAAAAACAGTGAGGGGTGGACACCAACAACAACTGTCGAACTCGCCGACGAAGACGGTGAAAAGCTCGCCGAAATCATTGAAGATATTGGGGAGCAGGATGATGTACAGGGGGTGTTTGTGAACGGAGTATAAACAGCACTGACCTCTTAATTCATACTTCTTTTTTGCAGGAAGAAACAAACCGCTCCGTGCGCTATACTGTCACCAATGATCATTCTTGGCATCGACCCCGGCTTTGACCGCGTTGGCATAGCCGTTTTGAAGAAAGAACGCGGCACAGAAACACTTCTCTACTCTGCCTGTTTCACGACCGATCGCACGGCGGATTTTATTGATCGCCTTGCGGCGGTCGGGGGCGAGATCGGCCGCGTGATTGAAGCGCACTCCCCCGACACCCTCGCCATAGAAAACCTCTTTCTCTCCAACAACCAAAAAACCGCCATGCGCGTCGCCGAGGCGCGCGGCGCGATCATTTATGAGGCGGCGCGGCGCGGGCTTTCTGTCCATGAATACACCCCCCTGCAAATAAAAAGCGCACTCACCGGCTACGGCAAGGCGACCAAAGACCAAGTAACCTTCATGGCGGGAAAAATACTTACACTCGACCTCTCATCAAAAATCGATGACGAGTGCGACGCCATCGCAATCGCCCTTACTCATAGCGCAACAATTCGGCTGTAATCAAAAGTTCATCCGTAACCTAAAATGATGCACGTGCATCATTTTAGGTTACGGATGAATTGTTTTTGGTTAGGGGGATATACTAATGGTCGTGGGTATGGGTATATATGATACTCATCCCACGCAAAAACCGCCCGAGGCGGTTTTTGGTTTTTGGGCGGATGGTTGTGGATACTGTGGATAATTTAGGCAATGATCTTCAAAAATCGCCTCTTACCGATCTTGAGATTGATCGGGGTGGTGATGGTGAAGGCGGGGTTGGTGATTTTTTCGCCGGTGTCGGCGTTGGTGATACCTCCTTGATTGATGAGGCGGCGGTACTCGGCGTTGGAGGCGACGATTCCTTCCGCGCGCGCAATATCGCCAAGAGGTGTGCCAATGGCGACGGTAATCTGGGGCGCATCGTCGGGAAAACCGCCTTTTTGAAAGAGTGCGGCAAAAGTCTCCCCCGCCCCGTCGGCTTTTGCTTCGCCGTGATAGGTGGCAACAAGAGCGTGCGCAAGGCGCATTTTTGCATCGCGCGGGTGCATCTTGCCGGTAGTAACTTCTTTGGTTATCCTCTGGATCTCATCGTGCGGAAGGTAGGTGCACAGCTCAAAATAGAGTGGTACAACCTCGTCGGGGACGGACATGACCTTGCCATACATGTCGGCGGGCTCGTCGGTGATGCCGACGTAGTTGTCGAGGGATTTACTCATCTTTTCAACACCATCGGTGCCGAGCAAGAGAGTGGTCGAGATAACCGCCTGCGGCGCAAGATTGTCGGCCGCCATGATATCGCGCCCCATAAGCATGTTGAACGTCTGATCAGTACCACCGATCTCGAGATCGCATGAACCAAACATCTTGGCAATAACCGACGAGTCGATACCTTGAAACACGGGGTAGAGGAGCTCGTGGAGCGAGAGGGGCTCACCTTGTGTGATGCGATCTTGAAACATATCGCGCTGAATAAGGCGGCCGTAGGTAATGCGGCGCAGTGTCCATAAGACATTGGAAAGCGAGACATGCTGAATACCCGAGAGGCCGAGTGATGTTTTTTGCATGCGGGTGTTTTCAAAGGCGATCATCTTGCCTTGCAGTGAATTGGGGTTGAGAGGGATACCCGTCTCGCCCTTGTCGGTGCGGAGTGATACCGATACTTTGTAATCCTCGGGCAGTGAGAGATCGAGTGGCGAGACAAACCAATCGGAGTTGCGGATCCACGCAAACACCTC
The DNA here is from genome assembly GCA_964348495.1 of uncultured Candidatus Saccharibacteria bacterium. GTDB lineage: Bacteria > Patescibacteriota > Minisyncoccia > Phycocordibacterales > UBA2135 > CAYGCZ01. The sequence goes on along the minus strand of CAYGCZ010000009.1, from coordinate 8,315 downwards.
CTTGTCGATGCGCAGTATCTTTCCGATTTGCTCGACATAGGTCTTCATGTTTTCCTCGATCTCGCGCTGGGCAAGCTCGGGGCGGGTCTTGCTCTTGCCGGTCGGGTCGCCGATTCCGGCCGTGAAATCACCCACAATAAAAACAACCTTGCATCCAACATCTTGAAGCTGGCGGAGTTTGTGCAAAATAACGGCGTGCCCGAGGTGAATATCGGGGCGCGTTGGATCGGCACCAAATTTAATGATGATGTCGCCCTCATATTCGCCTCGTGCTTTTTTGAGGAGTTTTGCGCGAAACATACCATCCGGATCGATGAATTCGCTCACCCCGCGCGAGAGTATCTCGTCTATTTTCTGCTCGTCGTCATGCTTCATATATGAAGAATGTAGCACAAAGCGGGGCTGTTTGTCTCCTTCGCTTCGCCCCGCCGCCTCATTAAAAATCTTGTCATTTCATGGCGTATATGTTCATATAGTATACTTATGGACAGTATGAAACGCATAACCAAAACTATGCTGAAGCGCCACCGCATTATAGAGGCATTCATCATTTTCATCTCGCTCTGCATCCTTGGTGCGGGGATGTTGCTCTTGTGGGCAAGTTCCCTGAAGACTCCCGACCTCTCAACGTTTGATGAGCGGCGCGTGGCACAGTCGACAAAAATCTACGACCGCACGGGCGAGGTTCTCCTCTATGATATTCACCAAGAGACCCAACGGACCATCATACCGTTTGAACAGATCGCCCAGAGCGCCAAGGACGCGACGGTCGCCATTGAGGATGAGGACTTCTATCAACACTATGGCATCAAGCCCACGGCGATCATCCGTGCAATCCTGGTCAACATCGGCGCCGGCTCATATGAGCAGGGCGGCTCGACAATCACCCAGCAGGTGGTCAAAAACTCCCTCCTGACGACCGAAAAAACCATCACGCGCAAGCTGAAGGAGTGGATCCTCGCCCTCAAAATTGAGCGTGTCTTGAGCAAAGAAGCGATCCTTGAACTCTATTTGAACGAGGTGCCGTATGGTGGCAGTATCTACGGTATACAGGAGGCGGCGATTACCTTCTTTGACAAGAGCGCGTCCGACCTCACCGTCGCCGAAGCGGCATACCTCGCGGCGATTCCGCAGGCACCCACCTACTACTCACCCTACGGCAACCATAAAGAGGAGCTGGAGAAGCGTAAAAACACCATCATCCGCAAGATGGCGGAGCAGGGGGTGATCGACGAGGCGACACGCGACGCCGCGCTCGCAGAGCAAGTTGTCTTCCAGCCGCGCTCGCAGTATGGCATCAAAGCCCCGCACTTCGTCTTCTTCGTGCGCGAATATTTGGAAGAAAAGTATGGTAAAGAGTTTGTGGAGCGCGGGGGTATCAAAGTTATAACCACCCTCGATTGGTATCTGCAGGAGAAGGGTGAAACGATCGTGCGCGACTACTCAAAAGACAATGTGGAGAAGTTCAACGCTCACAATGCAGGGTTGGTGGCGGTCGATCCTAAAACAGGCCAGATCCTCACCATGGTCGGATCGCGTGATTACTTCGACAAGGAAAATGACGGCAACTTCAACGTAACGATAAACCCGAATCGCCAACCCGGCTCGGCCTTCAAACCCTTCGTCTACGCGACCGCCTTCATGAAGGGGTACCGCCCCGAGACGGTGGTCTTTGACGTCCGAACACAATTCGGCGCACGGTGCCCTTACGATGAGAATGGTATTCCCCTCTCGCCTACCGCACCTGCGGCGGCACCTTTGGAAGAAAACTCTGATTGTTATGTGCCGGTAAACTACGACGACACCTACCGCGGTCCCGTCTCATTGCGCGACGCTCTGGCGCAATCAATCAACGTGCCGGCGGTAAAGACTTTGTACTTGGTCGGCCTGCGCGACGCGATCAGTGTCGCAGAGCGCATGGGCATCAGCAGTTTGAAATCTCCCGAAACCTACGGTCTGACACTCGTCTTGGGAGGCGGTGAAACATCGCTCCTTGAGATGACGGGTGCGTATGGTGTCTTCGGCAACGGCGGTGTGCGCAACAAACCAACCTCGATCCTGCGCATAGAAACCCTCGACGGGCAAGTACTCGAATCGTTTGAGCCCCATCCGGAGCGAGTCATTGAAGAAGATAGTGCTCTGCGCATATCGGATGTCCTTTCTGACAACACAGCCCGCACACCGGCATTTGGTGCCCGCTCGGCACTCTATTTTCCCGATCATGACGTCGCCTCAAAGACAGGTACGACCAACGACTATCGCGATGCGTGGATTGTCGGCTATACTCCGACGATTGCCGCCGGAGCGTGGGCGGGCAACAACAACAACTCTCCAATGAACAAAAAGGTTGCCGGCTTCATCATTGCACCGCTCTGGAACGCTTTCATGCAGGAGGCGCTCACCTACCTCCCTCAAGAACCCTTCAAACATAGTCCAACAGAGGATACGGAGGGTATAAAGGCCATCATCCGCGGCGGGTGGGAGGGTGGTGAATCCTTCACAATCGATACTTTGTCAGGCAACTTGGCAACCAACCTGACGCCCGAGGAGACCCGCAAGGAGATATTTCTCACCGACATACACTCCGAACTGTACTGGATAGACAAGAACAACCCGCTCGGACCGCGGCCGGAGAGCCCGGAGCGCGACGATCAGTTCCTCCTTTGGGAGCAACCGGTCTTGAAGTGGGCCGCCTTCCAAGGATTGGTTGTTCGCACCCGTGATTCGATGCCTAGCGCATACGACACCATTCACACGGAAGCAAACATCCCAAAACTCTCCATCGACAACCTTTCATCAAACATCCCCTACAATCCAAACACCAAGATATTTATCACCATAACGACTAAAGGTCCCTTTCCTTTGAAGAAGGTTGATCTGTATGTAAATAACACCTTGATCGGCTCTTCGGAACGGGTGCCGTTTGTCTTCTCATTCACGCCGCGCGATCTTCCCTCGCAGGGTGAGGTGAACACACTGCGCGTGATCGGCACCGACATCGTCTACAACAAAGGGTCGGCGACGACGACTTTTACAGTCATCTCGAGTGAATAATGGTACCAAACAAACCCCCGACTGCCTGTGGCAGTCGGGGGTTTGTTTATCGAATATCGCCAATCTTTTCTTCTTTCAACGATTGTTGGAGGCGGTCGAGAAGCTGTTTTTTTTGCATAAAGATCTCGGTTTTAAGGGGGCCGGAGATGTTGATGCAAATCGTGGTGTGCTTGACCTCAATGTCCTCGCGACGAATATCCACCCCGAACAGTTCTTTAATATCGGCGATAATATGCCGCTTCACCGTATCGTGCGGGGGTTTGATGTTCTTGAAGCGGTCGAGAAGGTGAGCAAGTTGGAGCATGGGTGTAGTATAGCGCAGGGAGTGTGCGATAGACACCACGAGGCGGCGGGGCGAGTTTCGCACAGCGAAACTCGCCCCGCCGCCTCGTGGTGGTCTACTGCCCATCATCTACTGATTGAGCGGCATCAAGAGGTAGGTAAAACTCGGATCGCCGACGTTCTTTATGATAAGAAGCCTGCCGCCGCTCACTTGCAGAGAAACACTATCGCTCGTGATCGACTGAAAACAGTCGGTAATATATTTGTGATTGAAGTTGAGTTGAGTGTCATCGCCGGAGATTGCCGCATCCAACGTGGTCTTATTCTCACCCACATCGGCGTTGAATGATGATACGGCGCAGAGTTTTTTGGACGGGGTGATGGTGATGGTGATTTTGTTGAACTTGTCGGAGAAGAGGTTGGTAATCTTGACAGCATTCAAGAGGTCATGCTTCAAAATGACCGCTTCCGTGCCAAATTCTTTGGGAATGATCTGTTTATAATCGGGAAAGACCCCCTCCACCAGACGTGAGGTGAGATACACACCATCGGTCTGAAAGACCGCCTGATTATCATCGAAGAAGATCTTCATAACGCCGCTACGGCCGTCAAAGACTCGTATCAACTCCTGAATATTCTTATGCGGTATAAGCAGTGAGAAATCTTTTTCTTTGTCCGGCAAAGGTACGCGCTTTTCAGCCAAGCGGAATGAGTCTGTTGCGGCACAAATCAATACAGGACCGTCAGTATACAAAAAAACACTGGAGAGCTCCGGTTTTATATCGGAAAGTGAAGCACTGTAGACCACCGACCGCAACGCGGAGACGAATGTGTCTATGTTCATCGAAAAAGAATTCTTCTCGGCGACAGTGGGAAGATTTGGGAAATCTTCGTGCGGGTGGGTCTTGATACGCGCCGAAGTATGAGGGGTCGTAATAATAAGATTCTTGTGATCATCAAGCTCCAAAATCACATCCTCGCTTTGCAAATTGGATAAGAGCGATGAGATAACACTGCCGGGAACAGCTACGACCCCTCCATCGGTGATGGTGGCGGGAATACTGATCTCGATACCAATATCCAGATTGGTTGCACGCACCGTTACAGTACCACCCTCAACAACGAGCAGAGTCGTCCCCAGGACAGGGAGGGCGAGATATTTCCCTGTCATTTTCTCCGAAAGAGCGATCGCCGAGCGAAGATGGTCTTTTTTACATACGCATTTCATAAGATTATTATAGCAGGGTTATATTTCATTCTCACCAAATCAAACTACGGAAACACTGTCCACAATTCGACGTACTATTCTCTTAGACTAACCATGTACCCTATATAGTGCTGTGGATAGGTGGAAAACTCCCGTATCCCTTTTATTTTTGGGGTAATTACAGATTTCCACCTGTTCACAGGATGTGTGGAAAGTTTTAATATGATGGGGAGAACTATGTGAATCGCTGGCATCTTGTGGATAAATCACTCTGTTTTCAGACTGTTATCCGACCGATACTAACCACTCTATCCACAGATTATGCTTGTTATACACAGAGTTATCCACAATAAAAGGTATGTATAGGATTTTAGATGATTGAAATGAGAAAACGAAGTGAAACGGAGTTTTTTCGTTTCCGATCCGAAGAGCTGCCTATTGATCAAACAAAGAGAGATCGTATCTGGTCGAGCTCATGGAGAAGGGTCGGATCGGTTTCAACATCCCTTTTGATCTTTTCACAGGAGTGGATAACTGTTGTATGGTCCCTCCCCCCTATCTTTTGACCTATGGTTGGGTATGAGATACCAAAATCTTCGCGAAGGATGAACATAATCACTTGGCGCGGTTTTACCACCTCTTTACGGCGAGTTTTTTGGAAAATACAGTCTTTTTCGAGATTATAAAAGTTGCAGACCACATCCACAACATCATCTAACGAGACAGAACGGCGTTCTTTTTTGGTATTTTTGAAGAGAGTTTTTATGTCGGGTATGGTAAGCGCCTTGTTTTTGAGTTGGGATTGGCAAATGATGGAGTTTAAAATACCCTCCAACTCGCGAATGTTGCCATGCACCTCTGCGGCGACGAATTCGATAATCTCCGGGGAAATAGTCATCCCCAGTTTTTGAGCCTTTGAGATCAAGATGGCGACGCGCGATTCAAGGTCGGGCTCTTGAATATCGACGATCATACCCTGGCTGAAGCGCGATTTGAGACGCTCTTCAATATCGGGAATGTGATTGACATGCTTATCGGATGAAAAAATAATCTGCTTATTGTTGTCGTACAGGGCGTTGAAGAGGTGAAAAAGTTCGTCTTGTGTCCCTTGTCTGCCGGCAAAAAACTGAACATCATCCATGATGAAGACATCGTATTTGCGGTATTTTTCCTTAAAAACGCTTATTTTATTGGTCTGAACAGAATTCACATAGTCTATGAAGAATTTTTCAGAGGTGATATAAAAGACTTTTTTGTTGGGGTCATTGCGCTTGATCTCATTGCCGACCGCCTGGATAAGGTGTGTTTTACCCAACCCTGTTGGACCGTGAATAAAGAAAGGGTTGTAGGCGATGCCGGGATTTCGGACGATGGCTTGGGAGGCGGCGTGTGCAAGCTCATTGAAAGGGCCGACGATGAATGATTCGAAAATGTAGCGGGCATTCAAGTTGTCGAGCTTCCCAATATAAAGGTCTTTGAGCGGGAGTTCGTTGTTGGGAGCCAGTTTCTGGTCCTTGGCGGCATGCATGGCGAGTCGTGCATGGAGTTCACCCGGGGGGATGATAGTATATTCGATATTGCGAATATTCTCGGAGACATTGCGCAATGATTTGAGGATGAATGTGTGGTATTTGTTATACAACCATTCTTTGACGAAGCTGTTCGGAACACTTAAATACACAACACCCTCCTCCTCTTTGAGGATGGAGGTGTTTTTGAACCACGTTGCGAAGTTTGCTTTGGAAACCGACTGCTCGATCTCACCAAGCGCAGTATTCCAGAGTTGCTGTATTTCGTACATCATGCGCTGTGTAATATAGTTATTATATCGGGTGGCGACAGGTGCAGGAACTTGTACAAACAACAACATCGTGTCATCTGCTCACGATCTTCTAAAAAATTTGACTCCGCCATAGTTTATAGGTACACTGTTCCATTATGTCTGTAACATACCAGCCAAAGAACAAGAAGCGGAATCGAACCCACGGTTTCTTGGTTCGTCAGAAGTCTCCTGCCGGCAAGAATGTGATCGCCCGCCGCCGTCAGAAAGGCCGCGCAAAACTCTCGGTATAACGCCCCGCATATAGGGTGTTCCTATTCACGCGCCCCTGTCGCCCCGCGACAGGGGCGCGTGTGCATTTCCTATCCTGCGCATCATTATTCAGTTATGATAAAGAGGTGATACCAAAAACCAGACGTATTCCCAAACAACTCTTTGCCGTCTTGGGCCGTGCAAAGAACTACCATACGACCACCATGACCCTCGCGGTGCATCCGCGCCCGGCAACCCTCCCCTCACTCTTCGCGTGCGTCGTCTCCAAGAAGGCGGCCAAGACAGCTGTTGCGCGCAATCGTGTGCGCCGACAGGTCTATGCCGCACTTACCCCGCTCTTGGAAAAATCTCACGCGGGTTTCGTTTGTGTTTTTTATATCAAATCGCCGGCACTTCTCGTCGGCCGTGCACAAATACAGTATGATATTACAACCCTTCTTCGTACTGCGGGCGTTGTGGATGGCGCCACGCAGAACCGCTAATGCTCTGATCATCCTCTACCAAGCAACACTCTCGCCCGATCATGGATGGCGTTCTCAAACCCCCTACCCCGCGTACGTATGCGGCATGACGCCGACGTGCTCCAATTATGCGCGCATCGTCATCATGCGCAAGGGATTTTTTGTTGGGACGATCCTTGCAATCCTGCGCATCATTCACTGCCGACCCTCGGCGGCGGGAGTCTATGATCCGCCGAATATACTGATGAAAGAGTAAGTATAGGAGCAATCACCACAGTATAGACGCATCACCATACCCCGCCATAATGCGGTCGCACTATGGCGGGGTATGGGATAAGTATCTATACCGCGGACTGTGGTGATTTTCTATTCTCAATTCTTCTGTATAATACAGTGATGCTTTCAGATTTGTTTTTCACCCTGCTCTATCAACCGCTCTACAACGGGCTCCTTTTCCTTGTTTCAACGATCCCGTATGCCGATTTTGGCGTTGCGGTGGTCGTGCTCACCGTCCTCGTCAAAGTGATCCTCTTCCCCCTCACGCACAAGTCGGTTACCACGCAAGCGGCGATGCGCAAGATCGAGCCGCATGTCCGCGAACTGCGCGAGACCTACAAAGACGACAAACAGAAGCAGTCACAGAAGATTATGGATCTCTATCGCGAGCACGGAGTGAACCCCTTCGCCGGATGCCTCCCCTTCCTTATACAAATACCGGTCGTCATCGCACTCTATTTTGTCTTCTTAAAAGGTCTTACGGACGGTCTTCAAGGAGAACACATCTACTCATTTATCACTGTTCCCGAGCATATCTCAACAATGTTCTTGGGATTGGTGGATATTTCAGGTAAGAGCCTTCTCCTTGCGCTCGCCGCCGGTGTGTCGCAGTATTTCCAAGTAAAACTCGCCACCCCGCCTCTTCCGGAGAAAACTCCGACATCCGAGCCCTCCTTCAAACAAGACTTCGCCAAAAGCTTTCAGTTGCAAATGCGCTACGGCTTGCCCGTCCTTGTTTTTTTCATCTCCTACTCCATTTCGGGAGTGATCGCCCTCTACTGGTTTGTCTCCAACCTCTTTACGATCGGTCACGAACTTACGGTACGCAGGATGGCGAGGCGTGTTGTCGCGCAGGACTAGAGAAAACTCTTGAATGAACGACATGATACCATCTCCAATTAACCATTACGCATTCTTTTCCAAATTTGAGTTAAGTAAGATTTCGTGGAGGTCGCTTTTTAAAAAAACACCTTAGTAGAGG
>CAYGCZ010000008.1:0-35532 GCA_964348495.1 uncultured Candidatus Saccharibacteria bacterium | reverse complement strand
AGGTGGCGAAATTGGTAGACGCACCTGCCTTAGGAGCAGACGGGGTAACCCATGGGAGTTCAAGTCTCCCCCTCGGCACTTTAATCCTTATATCGTTTGCAGAACACAGGAAGACGGCATAACCCATGGCGGTTTCCGCCCGCGGGCGGAAACCGCCTCCCCTTCACCCACCTGAACTTGACTTTTTATATTTTTATTGCTAAAATGCTGGGGTACTGAAACCTTGAAAATCAAATACTTGGAGGAATTGGATGAAACCGATTATAACCTTTCCACTGACGCTCTTTTTAGTAGTTCTACTTGTCCCATTCTTACAAATGGGCACGACCTACCTTTTCCCGGAACTCCCCCACCCTACAGGATTGGGTGGGAAGCTCGTCTACGCAGGATATTTTGTCCTCGCGTGGTTGATACTCTTTGTACAAAAAAGGAGTATCGCGGTCGGAGAAAGTGCACTTCTGCTCTTCATGGGGCAGAAGACGCATATTCAACTGACGGAGGGAGAGTGCCTGTTGCCTGCGTTCTTGTCGATCCAGACAGGAAACGTAAGGAAGCAAATCTTGGACTTGCCGCCGGTTGAGGTGCAAAGCACCAAGGACGGCGAGCAGATGGAAGTAAGGATCGACGCGGCGGTTGATTACAAAGTCATCAGCCTCTACCGATGGTTCGAGATTGCCGATTTCAAAGAGCAATTGAAGACATCTGTTGAGTCCGCTATTCGCCTCTCGGCCGCGGTTGAGGATAGAGATATTCTTACTGCGGGTACCTACTTTAGAGACGAGATCATGGCAGAGCTCGGCAACAGTGGTGAACGTTGGGGGGTGAATATAGTGGATGTGAAGATAAAGGACATCCAGCCCGCCAACGCGGAACTTCTGCGAGCCCTAGAGCTCCAGAAAATCGCCAAGGAGAAGAAAAAGTCGCTTATGGAACAAGCAACGACGCTCAATGAAATGAGCAAGAAGATCAAGGATGGTCACGACAGACTAGACGACAAGGAGGCGATCCTCCACGCCGCGAGGATACTCGGCACAATCAAATCCGAGGAGACGATCATCTCCTCGCGCGGAGGAAAAAAGGGGGCGGACCCAAGCCTCATCCTTGATAATCGATCATAAGAGGAGAAGGAGGAGAAGTATATGGCAGACACGAAAAAAGAGGGGCGGAGCACGGGGATGATATTCCTGTGCGCCGCCCTCCTACTGGGAGGTTACGGGATCAACTCCCTCCACACGGCAGGGATAAAACCATCAGAAATCGTGTATGTGCCTCCGGCACATACGATGAAAGGGAAAATTGTTCCTGGAGCACAGCAACTCCACCCCCCTCCCTATACGACGGTTAATTATACCGTCGTTGAGGGGGCAGTTGACCTCCGGGCGAAGCGCCAAGGAAAGAAGGGTGGTTTCAATTGGGAGAATGTCGCCGGAGATGGCGACAGGATAGAAACCAAGGAGAAGGTCGATCCGCGGGAGGTGTGGTTCATCAACCATGATGAACACACCACCGCGGTGGTGCACGTGTGGTACAAAAAAATCAAAAAGCGATGACATGAAGTCATCGCTTTTTTTCTTGTACGTAGGAACCGGGTTCCTAAGTACATCAGCGGATGCTCGCGGGAACTTCCACGCCGATAGTGTTGGCGATAATGCGAATGATGGCAAAGGCGGCGAACATTACAAACATACCCAAGACGCCATAGATCATGTGGTTCTTGCCCTTTTCTCGGGCAGTGTCGCTATCGGACTGCCACATGTATTCGGCCATACCCCAGAGAAATACGATAAGGGCGAGGCCGAAGAGCAACCCGATGATAGGGTTGAAGATGTAGGTATTGAGCTTGTAGACGATCGTCGGCACGGTGCCAACAGCCGCCGCATATGCCAGTTCGTTCATATGGCAACCTAGCGGGGAAGGAGGTTAGTGGTGTTGATCGGGATGCTCTGCGAGGTTGCACCTGTGAACTGCTGGAGAATGTTGACGATACCCCAGATGGAGACGATGGCAAAAAGGCCGATTGCGCCATAGATCATGATATCGCGGGCGGTGTCTTTGTCGGGTGCCTCCTTTGCGGTGACGAACTTCGCCACACCGTAGATAAAGTAAATGAGCGCCAAGGTGATAAAGAGGGGCACCAAGGCGTTCAAAATGTCCTGAACGCGATTAACGATGGTGAGGAACTGGTTCTGCGCGAGCGCGAGCGCGGGCAGACCGTATACTCCTGCCATTCCGATGATTTTTTTCATACTCTGCAAATAAAAATAATACTATTACTTTGTAAACAACCCGCGAACCGGAGTCGTGCTTTCAGTATACCGCCCTTGCGAAATAACGCCTAGGATGGCTGTCCACAGTTCTATGGGAGCGGCTAGCGACCGGGCAAGGTCGGCAAGAAGGGGGCACTGCCGGAACCTACTCCGAAGGTGCCGGTCAGGATGCTGATAATGCCCCAGATCGAGACCATAACGAAGAGGGCGATGATGCTGTAGATGATCATTTGATTGCCCTTCGTACGCTCCGACTCGTTGTCGGCATTCATGATGTAGCGCGCCACTCCCCAGAAAAAGGCGAGGATGGCGATGGCGAAGACTAAGGGGATCAGACGTTTGATGAAATCGTAGAAGAGGTCTATCAGGCCGCCCAAGTCGCGCACGGTGGCGGCGAACGCGGCATAGGGCAAGAATGCCGCGAGAGCTATAAGACCTTTGGATATGCGTGAGATCATAGTGAGTGGATTAAGAGCGAAGCTGGCCGATGGTTCCGGCGATAAGGCCGGAGATGACCGAGGCGCCGATAAGAACGGCGGTGCCGACCACCGCCCATTTGAGGGCTTCGGTTGCATTCTTTACTTGTGTGGCGTCCCCTTTGGCGGTTACGTACATGAAGCCGGCATACATAATGAAGATGGCGGCGATAGGGGTGCCGATGAGAACGAGGATGTCGAGTATTTTGGCAATGAGGCCGCTGATACCGCCGAAGTCCTTGAGCGGGCTTTGGAGGGTGAAATTGAGCCCTGAGGATTTTGGCTGGGTGGCTGCTCCGCCGCCCGTGGGAAACGACCCACTGGAAACTGCCTCAACTAAGAGCGGGATACTCAATACCCCCGCGAACACCGACCATGCGATTCGACGTATCATGCTTTTATTATATGCCTCTTGAGATCAAAACGCACGGGGTTTGGGGATAAAGGATTGCCACGCAACGGAAATAGGCCTTATAGGAGAGCACTCCGGGCCGCTTGGCCAAGTCTAACTCTCCTATAAGACCTATTTCCGTTGCGCTCTGTTGGTGGAAACTACGAAAGTGGCGAAATGCCCGGCTTTAACAATGCGTCGGTAATAGTTTTGATGACGAGCCAGCCGATAAGTGCGAGGACGAGGCCGATACCCACGGTTTTGAATATCTTGGTCGCTTGGGAGACTTGGCCCGAATTACCCGCCGATGAGAGGTAGAGCCACCCCGCCCATGCAAACATGATAGAGGCGAGCGGCGCGATCATAATGAGGAAAAAGTCGATGATGCCTTGTATGAGACGTATAAATGCGTTGAAGTCGCAATCACCGCCACTGCAGGTAACGAGCCCCTGCGCCGAGACGATAGCAGGGAGAGCGAGGACGCCCGTCGCGGCGATGGACGCGGCGACACGGCGCACAAACAAAGGTGAAAAGATACGAGTGGTCATACAATGAGATTAACGCGCCAACAATGCGGAGATCTCGCGGTCGGCGCGGTCTACCGCCTCACTTATGCGGCGACGGCCGGAGACAATGCTCTCTATGAGCTCCTGGAAAATACCCTCGGTCGCGGACGGATCGGGGTCAAGCCATGCGGTGCTCACCAACGCCGAATCGCGGAAAGTCTGTGCGTAGGGCTCGGCAGGCCGCGCGGCGAGCACGTCGCGGCGTACCGCCGGCATGCCATTTGCGGCGGCAAGTTGTGCGATGAAATCGGTGCCGGTTAAGAGAAAGGCGGCGTAAAAGGCGGTCTGCGGATTGCGCGAGACGCGCAAGACGGCAATGCCGTTTAATGCGCCAAACGTTGATTTCTTGGCGGCGTCGCGTATCTGGGGCATGAGCGCGACGTCAAAATTGAGGTGCGGGCTTCGATCGGCTATCTCTCCCCGCTCACCGGCGTAGCCGAAGTAGACGGCGAGATCGCCGGCGATAAAGAGGTCTTTGGAGCCCCGCAAAGAACGGTTCCACGAGTAGAAGGGCTTTGCGGAGTTGGAGAATTCGGTATAGAAACGAGCGGCGCTCTCGGCGGGCGGTACGGCCAAGCCGCGATCGGAGGCGAGGACGGCGACGGCACCGTCGGGGCTTATCTCTACGATGGGATTGCCCGCCTGGATGGTGATGAGTGCAAGGATATCCTTGGCATGGTCGATATTGCGGTACTCACCGAGCCCGACGGCGCTTACGGCGATATTGGCGGCGGCGTCGGTTTTGGTCAGTTGCGGCGCCACAGTGAAGAACTCATCCCAATACTGGGGAGGTGCGGCGATACCCGCCGACGAGAAGAGGTCGCGGTTCCAGTACATGACCAAAGGATCGATGGTAAACGGGAGTGCGAGGATACCCTCGGGAGTAAGATACACCTCCCCCTCCTCAATGTAGGCATCGGTGAATTGCCGCGCCGTCATGCTTTCGTAGGGAAGAGGGAGTATCTTGTCGGCATGGCGCATGATGAGATCCTGCGAGAGGAGGATCATGTCGGGGCCGACGCCGCTTGCAAGCGCTTCAACAAGGTCGCGATCGAAGGTCTCTGTCCGACGCTCGACATATTCGACGACGAAGTCGGGATCGTGCGTCCGCTTGAAGTCATCAAACGGCGTACCCAGCGCATCGCGCGGTACGGTGCCCCAAATGGTAACCGTCCCGCCGATGGAGCTTGTCCCCGCTCCGCCCTGCCCGATGGGAATGAAGCCCGAGAAGACGAGGACGCCGAAGATGATGAAGAAGGTGAAGACACCGAGGACGATGACTCTGAAAGGGTTCATGTGTTAATGATACCGAAGAAAGGAGAAAGAATACAGACGACCGGAGGGGCGTATTCCCCACCCTTCGTTCATAGTGCTTTAATTCTTCTTAAAGACCAGACCGTAGTGATGTGCGCCGGCATCGATGCTGCCCTGCGCCGTAAATCCTTGCTCTTCAAAGAGTCGCCGCGCCTCTTCCTTGGGGAAGACATGGTCGGGGTGCGGCCCGATGCCGCCGAATGAGCCGGACCAGTCGACAAGCAAGACACGCCCGCCCACCCGCAGGATACGGGCGATCTCGCGGACGAGCTCGCGCTTATGTTCGATCTGGAAGAAGAGATTGGCGGCGATGACGGCGTCTATATGAGCGTCGCGCAGGCCGCTCCCGCCTCGGCGTTCCAAATCGCCGCGGACGACATCTACCGGTCCCTTAAGATGTAAGCGCCGCGCTTCGTTGCTCACCTTGGAGAGGAGATCGGCGCTGACATCGACAGCATAGACGCGCCCGTCGGCTCCCACCGCGTTGGCGGCGGCAAAGGTGTAGGCACCCGACCCCGCACCGAGATCGGCAACACGCCACCCCTGTGCAAGGGAAAATTGACGGATGTTTTTGTCGGGGTCGGAGAACATGTTGATTGTTAAGGAGTGGACACTTCTTTTTTTAGAGGAATTAGATGAAGATGAATGTTGCCACACTGTCTCCCTCGCGGAGCTTCATGATGCGGACGCCTTGCGTCTGGCGGCCCAACTCGGATATTTCGGCAATGGCGGTGCGTATCACCTGACTCTGCTTGGAGATGGCGATGATCTCGGTGTATTCGCCGGTCACCACCTTGGCGACGACGAGCGAACCGGTCTTTGAGGTAAGTTTGGCAGTCTTGATTCCTGAGCCGCCGCGGGCTTGCACCTTGTACTCGGAGAGAGCGGTGCGCTTACCAAAACCCTTTTCGGTCATGATGAGGAGTGAGGCGTCGGCCATGTCCTTGCGCACAGCATCGGCGCCCACGACGAGGTCGCCCTTGCCGAGCTTCACGCCGCGCACGCCGCCGGCGGCGCGGCCCATCTCGCGGACCTGCGACTCCTTGAAGCGGATGGACTGGCCCTTAGCGGTCATGAGCATCACGTCGTCTTTCGGCTCCACAAAGAAGGCCGAGAGGAGCTTGTCGCTCGCATCGAGTTTGATGGCGATGATGCCATTGCGGCGCACGTCCACGAAACTTTGCGCGGAGACCTTCTTGACCGTACCACCCTCGGTAACCATGATGAGCATGAGCTCTTTGACCGCGCGCATGTCCTTGGGAAAGGAGACGACAGAGGTAACCGCCTCATCGTCCGTGAGGGGCAGGAAGTTCATGATGGACTTGCCGCGCGTCGCGCGCTTGCCCTCGGGGATGTCGAACATTCGCGTCTGGTAGGCCTTGCCTTTGTTGGTAAAGAAGAGGATGTTGCTATGCGTGCTTGCCGTGAGGAAGGTGGTTACAAAATCTTCTTCTTTGGTATTGAGATCGACGACACCCACGCCACCGCGCTTTTGCGGTCGGTATTCGGAGGGGTTGGTGCGCTTGATGTAGCCCTGTCGTGTGAGGACGAGCACGCTCTCTTCGTCGGGGATCAGGTCTTCGTCGGAGAGAGACTTCACTCCGCCCTTGACGATGCGTGTCTTGCGCGCGTCGCCATAGCGCTCGACGATCGCCTGCATCTCGGCCTTGATGACGCCACGGATCTTCTCGTCGCTCGCGAGAAGCGCCTTCAACTCCTTAATGAGTTTTTGGATCGCTTCAAGCTCATCCTCTATCTTCTTGCGCTCCAAACCGGCGAGCTTCTGGAGCTTCATCTCCAAGATGGCCGTCGCCTGCAAGTCGGAGAATTTGAATTCTCTCATCAAGTTGGCATGCGCCGTCGGCGTATCCTTGGAGCCTCTGATGGTCTTGATGATCTGGTCGATATGGTCGAGGGCTTTTTTGAGGCCGAGTAAAATATGCTCACGGGCCTCGGCTTTTTTGAGGTCAAAGCGCGTGCGGCGCGTTACCACCTCGACGCGGTGCTTTATGAACTCGTCCAAAACGGCCCGCAGGGAAAGCGTCTGCGGGATGCCGTCGACGAGGGCGAGCATGTTGTAGTGAAAAGCCGTCTCCAGATCGGTGTGTTTGTAGAGGTAGTTCAAAATACTCTGCGGCTGTGCGCCGGTCTTGAGATCGACGACGACGCGCGTCTCGCCGCGCGCGGATTCGTCGCGCAAAGCTTTGATGCCCTCAAGCTTCTTTTCTTTGACGAGCTCGGCGATCTTGACGAGCAGTTCTGATTTGTTGACGCGGTAGGGAAGCGAGGTAACGATGATGGAGATGAGGCCACCCTTACCCTCGACGATCTCCGCCTCGCCGCGCGTTACGACACCGCCTCGCCCCGTGGCATAGGCATGCGCCATGTCTTTTACGTTGAAGGCGATACCGCCCGTGGGGAAATCGGGTCCTTTGACGAAAGCGAGCAGATCTTCGGTCGTCGCCTTGGGATTGTCGATCAAGTGTGCGGCGGCGGAGACGACCTCGCCCAAGTTGTGGGGCGGAATGTTGGTCGCCATACCCACGGCGATGCCGAGGGTGCCGTTTAAGAGCAAGCCGGGTACGGCCGCGGGAAAGACAACCGGCTCTTTGCGGGTGCTGTCGTAGTTGGGGCGCCAATCCACCGTCTCTTTGTCGAGGTCGCGCAACAACTCCGCGCTCACGGGCGACATTTTTGCCTCGGTATAACGCATGGCGGCCGGCGCATCGCCATCGACGGAGCCGAAGTTACCCTGACCCATGACGAGCGGGTAGCGGTACGAGAAGTCTTGCGCCATCTTGACCATGGCGTCGTAGACGGCGACATCGCCGTGCGGGTGGTAACGTCCGAGCACCTCTCCGACGACGGCGGCGGATTTGCGAAACTTCGCCGTGGAGGTGAGCCCCAAACCATGCATAGCAAAAAGGATGCGGCGGTGCACCGGCTTTAGGCCGTCGCGCACATCGGGGAGGGCGCGCGCGGTGATCACCGACATGGCATAGTCGATGTAGGAGTTTTTCATCTCGCCCGTAATGCTCTGGGGTAGGATGCGCTCCCCCACCTGCACCTCTTCGGGCGTTGTATTTTCAGCCTTTTTTGCCATAGATAGGTCCATGATACCACAGCCGAGATAGGGAATCTAGAAGCAGAATATACAAAATCCCCCGAACACATCGCATGTTCGGGGGATTTTGTATTCTTTTTGGGTTGACGGATATTATCGCTGAAAATTGGTGTAGTCGCGCACACGCACGCCACGTGTCTCCGGCGCGTCATCGGCATCATGCGCTTGCTCGTCGACGGTGTATTCAACGCCGCCGAAATTGAGCTCGGCCAAACCGCCGCGGATGACCTCATAGAGCGCAACGGCTTGCCCTGCGATGCTTTTGACGAGGGTAAGTGGTGCGGGTGCTTCGGGGGTGACGCTCTCCTCACGGGCACCATACGCGGCGGCGGAGACGACGGTCACCGATGCCTCCGAGGATGATGATCGGGCCATGGTGCGCTCCGCGGGGGAGAGGGGCGACGAGGCGACCCACGCGCCGAGGATCGGCAACATAAGGAGAGCCGAGGCCGCGGCGGCAACCTGACGCCGCACGAAGATGGGGCGGCCGTGGAGATGCTGGAGTAGGGTGTGAAGGTGTTTCATACAAGGTGCAAGGGTGAGCGCGTAGCGTGCTAGGCGATGGCGAGTACCACCACCTCGCCCTCTTTGCCCTCAAGGTCTTTTTTCTTGATCGTCAGCTTGTCGAGGGGTGCCACACCCTCGGCGCCCGCCTGCTTCAAGAAATCCTTGAGTGCGGGGGCGTCGTAGTGCATGGGGATGATGAGCTTCGCCTCCAAGCCACGGGCGAGCTTTTGCGCCGCGGCGGCATCGAGCACCTCTCCCCCGCCAACCGGCACAAAGAGAATATCCACGTCGTAGAGCTCTTCACGCGTGGCAGGGTCGAGAACGGGTGTACTCAAAGCGCCGGCGAAGCACAGCTTAATACCCTCCACCACAGCGTAGTAGAGCGTGTTGACCTTCTTCTTACCCTCATAGGTCGTTTCGTTCAAAAATCCTTTGACGAAGATGCTTTTGGCTTCGTACTCGCCCGGACCGTCGATGATGAAAGGTGCCGTACCCCCGTAGGAGATGGTGTCCACCCCGTCGAAGAGAGGGTGGTGCATGGTGATGAGCCCCACATCAGCGCCGAATTGCGGCGCCTTGGGCTCCGCCTTGCGCGAGGGCGGATTGAGGGCGAGGGTCAGATCGCCCTGCTGTATCTTGAAGTATTCGTTGCCGTAGTAGGTGATGACCATACGTTAAGAATAAAGAATTAATGACCAATAATCAAGGTATGGACTTTTGAGCGCATCTTCCGTATAGTGTGGCGAACGCCATGCGGTTTTTTAGTAGCCCGCAAAGCGGCATAACCCCCCGAAGTTAAGTTACTTAGGACTCCGAGTCCTAAGTAACAGCGCCCGCGCCACTCATTATTGTAACGGCACGAAGCGCGACTCCGGCGAGGCCGCCTTGCGACGCATGGTACATAACGATATATGACCACATCTGATACGCAGACGATCGCGCAGGAAGCGCCTTCTGTAGAAAAGAACGAGATGACCAAACTCACCGAAGCGGCACGCCCCTCACTGAACGCGGGCGACCTCGCGGAGGGTACTGTCATCGCCATTGAAAAATCGGCACTGTATATCAATCTCAAGCCGTGGGGCATCGGCATCATCTATGGCCGCGAGTTTATGAACGCGCGCGACGTAGTGAAGCGCGTCAATGTCGGCGACACGATCACCGCCAAGGTCGTGGAGCGCGAGAATAAGGAGGGCTATATTGAGCTTTCTCTCAAAGAGGCCCGCCAGGCGCTCATCTGGAGCGAAGCGGAAGAGGCGATCGCCAAGAAGACCGTCATGGAGATCATCGTTCAGGACGCCAACAAGGGCGGCCTCATCCTTGAGTGGCAGGGCATCCAGGGCTTCCTCCCCGCCTCACAGCTCAAAGCGGAGCACTACCCGCACGTCGGCGACGGCGACAAAGACAAGATCCTCGACGAACTGCGCAAGTTGAACGGCCAAAAGCTCTTCGTTACGATCATCACGGCAAATCCGAAAGAAGGAAAGCTCATCTTCTCCGAAAAGGAGCCTGAGCGCAAAGAGAAGACGGCTCTCGCCGGACAATACACCGTGGGCGATGTCATCGAAGGCACCATCACGGGTATCGTTGACTTCGGTCTCTTCATCAAGATCGCCGAAGGGTTGGAAGGTCTCGTACACATCTCTGAAATGGACTGGGGTCTCGTCGGCGACCCGCGTTCCATCTTCAAAGTAGGAGAGACGGCCCAGGCCAAGATCATCGAGGTGAAGGACGGCAAGATCTCCCTCTCCATCAAGGCCCTCAAAAAGAATCCGTGGACCGAGGCGGCACGCAAGTACAAGAAGGGCGACAAGGTTAAGGGTGTCGTCATCAAGTACAACAAGCACGGCGCACTCGTCAGTATTGAGGAAGGCGTCGCCGGCCTCGTACACATCTCGGAGTTTGAGAACGAGCAGGCGCTCAAAGCGGCATTGGAACTCGGCAAGCCGTATCCGTTCACGATCACGCTCTTCGAGCCCCAGGATCAGCGGATGACACTTACCTTCAAGGAGGCGAAGAAATAACAACCCGCAAAAAAACACGACCGCCCATGGGCGGTCGTGTTTTTTTGCGGGTTATGTGTCAATTATATTTCTCCATCGCACGCGCACGACCTTCCGCAAGGACGATCGCGAGTGCCTGTTCGATATCTTTGGCGAGAGCGATGATCTTGTCGTGTTCGCGCGGCGTGAATGTGGAGAGGACGAAGGCGGGACGCTTCTCACCTCGGATGATGCGTGTCTTTCCGAAGAAAGTGACAGGGGCGATGCCGATCCGCACCCGCAGGAAGGCCTTGGTCTTCAAAGCCGCGATAATGGAGGCGACGCCATTGTTGCTCGCCGCGCCGCGGTCAAATGAGAGTTTGAAACCACCGATCGGCAAGTCGAGGTCGTCGTGGATGACGATGAGGCGCGCCGGCCCCTCGGGGGCCGGCGCGAGTTTTGCCGCCGCCGCGCCGGAATCATTCATATACGTCTCCGGCTCAGCAAGGATCACCGGCACGCCGCCGATTATCCCGTCACTCACGCGCGAGCGCAGCATCTTGTCGACACTCCACGCCGTAAAGTCGCCGCGCTTTTGCAGGGCATCAAGCACGATCCTTCCCGCATTGTGACGCGTCGCCTCGTACTCGACACCGGGGTTTCCCAGACCCATAATCACGAACCTGTTCATGAAGATATTGTAGCACGATGACGTCTTTTGTATTACAATACGCTCCATACACATTTCATTATGACCGACACTCATGATCAGAAGGAACATTCCTCATCACCGGCCAAACCAAAAAAACACACTCCCTCTATCATGCGAGAGATCATCCAGTTCCTGCTCCTAACGGTCATTATCGTCGCACCCATCCGCATCTACCTCGCCCAGCCCTACATCGTGAGCGGCTCCTCAATGGACCCGACCTTTTCCGGCGGCGACTACCTCATCGTCGACCGCCTCTCCTACCGCCTCCACGAACCTGAGCGCGGCGATGTCATCATTTTCCGTTTCCCGCTTGAGACGAGCAAATTTTTTATCAAGCGCGTCATCGGTCTACCGGGAGAAACGGTCATCCTCACCGAGGGCGAGGTTACCATCCGCTCGGCATTGGGTGAGATCGCTCTTACCGAGCCCTATGTCGCTCATGTAGGAAAAGACGATCTTGTGATATCATTGGGCGAACGCGATTATTTCGTCATGGGCGACAATCGCGAAGCGAGTTTGGATTCGCGCGCCTGGGGGCCCGTCGACCGGAATTTCATCGTAGGCAGGACGCTCCTGCGACTCTTCCCCGTATCCGAGGCGGCATATCTGCCCGGCAGCACCTCCTATGCAGAAGTACCCGCCAACTGAATATACCTATCATCTCGGCATCTGTAGACACATCTAACAACGCCCCATCATAAGCCAGTATGAACAAAAAAACAGACACCCCGCGCACTCCCGACGAACTCGCAAGCCCTAAAGGTATGCGCGATCTTATCGGCGACGATTTGTACGCCCTGCAGGGATTTTTTGAAAAGGCCGCGGAGGTTGCCGTCTATTATGGCTTCAAGCCGATAGAGACCCCCATCATGGAGCGCGAGGAGGTCTTTACCTCCGGCGTCGGCGAGGAGACGGATATCGTCCAAAAGGAGATGTATTCCGTCAAAACAAAGGGTAACACCGCGCTCGTCATGCGCCCCGAAGGAACGGCGGGTATTATGCGCGCCTACCTTGAGCATGGCATGCACACCCTCCCCCAGCCCGTCCAACTTTACTACCACGGACCCTTTTTCCGACACGAGAGGCCGCAGCGCGGGCGATGGCGCCAGCTCTATCAATTCGGACTTGAGTCCTTCGGCAGTGAAAAGAGCATCGCCGACGCCCTTATTATAAAGATGATGGTCATCATCCTCACCGAGGCGGGTATCGCAAATGCCTACGTTAAGATCAACAGCATCGGCGACAAAGACTGCCGCCCCGCCTACATCCGTGCGCTGACCGCCTACTACAAAAAACACCTCGGCGATGTCTGCGCCGACTGCCGACAGCGCATCAAGACGAACCCTTTGCGCCTCCTGGACTGCAAGAATGAAGTGTGCATACCGATAAAGCGCAACGCCCCCGAGATGGTCAGCTATCTGTGCGAACCCTGCAAAAAGCACTTCAAGGAAGTGTTGGAGTACTTGGACACTTCAAAGACGCCCTACGTTATCGATCATACGCTCGTACGCGGTCTCGACTACTACACACGCACCGTCTTTGAATTCTTCTCCGAACCGGATCCGGCAGAAGAGCGCGCCATGACGAAAGAACCGGATCCGGCAATGGCGAGTAGCGCAGAAAAAGAGCCGGCAACGCCTCCCAAGGAAAAGGGGAAAGAACCCTCTTCCGAGGTTTCCGTCCACGCCATCTCCTTGGGCGGCGGTGGCAGATACGACGGTCTCGCCCGCCAGCTCGGCAGTAGGCGCGATACGCCTTCTGTCGGTGCCGCGCTCGGTGCGGACCGTATCATGACTCACCCCGCCTTCACCGCTCACCCGCCCCGCATTATCAAGAAACCTAAAATCTACTTCATCCAGATCGGCTTCGACGCCAAGCAAAAGAGCTTCGACGTTATCGAGATTCTGCGGAAGGCAAAGATTCCCGTACACCACTCATTGAGCAAAGATAAACTGTCCGTCCAGTTGGCCATCGCCCAAAAAATGGAGATCCCCTATACAATCATCCTTGGCCAAAAAGAGGTCATCGACGGCACGATTATCGTCCGCGACATGCACTCGCATTCGCAAGCCACCGTACCCATCGACAAACTCGCGGAATACCTCAAAAAGAAGTAGACTTGCAAAAATCACTGAACCATGTACAATGCGGTAACTATCTATTTCCTATGGCAATCAACGTAGAAATCACGAAAAATAACAACGAGAGCACCCCCAGCATCATCCGCCGCTTCAGCAAGCAGGTGCGTGAGTCGGGTATCCTCCCTCGTGTGCGCGAGATACGTTTCTTTGAGCGCAAACCCTCCAAGTACAAGAAGAAGGTGCGGGCATTGAAGCGCATGGAGCGCGCCGCCGAAGTGGAGACCCTTAAAAAGCTCGGCCGCATGTAGTAGAACATCCTCTCTTCGTAGCCGAAAACAGCCCCTCTGCGGGGCTGTTTTTTGCAAGGAAAATCATAGGGTAGTACAATAAGAACACTGAAGCGCATGATGTTCAACAATACGACGTCATGGTGCGGAAAGATATAGTCATGGCTCGATATATTTCAGCAGGCATAGACATCGGATCGCACGCGACACGCGTTGCGATCGCGGAGGTTGGCAAGAATGGCCAAGATTTCCGCATTATCGGTACCGGTGAGAGTGAATCATCGGGTCTTCGTCGCGGCTATATCGTCAACAAATACGACGCCTCCGAGAGTATTCGCGCCGCCGTCGCGCGGGCCGAACAAAGCGCGGGGACAAAAATCAGAAGCGCTCTCATCGCCATCGGTGGAGTTGGTCTCGAGTCACATGTTGGATCCGGCTCGGCTATCGTCTCTCGCGTCGACGGCGAGATCGGTGAGAACGATGTTCAAAAAGTCCTGGATATCAGCGAACGCACCGCTTCTATCGCTAATAAAAAGATCATCAATCGTTTTCCCCTTTCGTTCAAAGTGGATGGCACTCCAACCTTTGGCCACCCAGCCGGTATGCGTGGAGTCAAATTGGAGGTTGAGACACTCTTCATAACCGCCGCCGATCAGCATTTAGATACACTCATACACACCATTGAAGATGCGGGAATCGAGGTGGAGGACGTCGTCGCCTCCCCGCTCGCCGCAAGTCTTGTAACGCTCAACAAGACCCAACGCACCGCCGGCTGTGTCTTGGCCGATATTGGCGCACAAACCGTCTCCATCGGCATATTTGAACACGACTACCTCGTCTCTCTGCGTGTCTTTCCTCTCGGCTCCACCGACATTACTAACGACATAGCTCTCGGTCTCAAGATCTCGCTTGAAGAGGCCGAGTCGCTCAAAAAAATACGCGCCCATACAAATCCTCACCACGAGGAGACGATCCGCACCATCGTCGAGGCGCGCCTCGGAGATGTTTTTGAGCAGATAGAATCGCATCTGAAAAAGATCGGCAAAAGCCGCCTCCTACCGGCGGGTATCATCGTCGTAGGCGGCGGTTCGGGGATCACCAACATAGAAGACCTCGCCAAGATGACCCTCGAACTCCCCGCGCGGCGGGCGGTCGCCCACCCCGCCTTTTCCTCCGTCGGCGCACACCACATGTGGGCGGTCGCCCACGGCCTATGCCTTTTGGGGATGAACAACTCATACCAAAGCGACATTACACGCATTCGAGCAACACACTTTTCGGATTACATCAAAAAGGTTATCGGTTGGAGCAAACAATTCTTACCGTAACCATCCGGCAGATAATACGTTATCGTAGGGGCGTCAATCTTGCCCGTGGGTCTTTTTCTCTGGTATCGTGTGAAAATATACGGTTATATATTTAGAGGCCTTGCCCGTTTTTTAAGACCATTATGCCCAAAGTAAATCCTGAAGTAGAGACATTCGCACGCATCAAAGTGGTCGGCGTTGGCGGTGGTGGCGGCAATGCACTTGCACACATGGTGCGTAGCAATGTGCAGGGCGTCGAGTTCATCGCGATGAATACCGATGTACAAGACCTGCACAAATCTCCCGCCTCCATGAAGGTGCACCTCGGCAAAAACCTCACCAAAGGCCTCGGTGCCGGCATGAACCCCGATATGGGCAAACGCGCGGCGGAGGAGACGCGTTCCGAGATTCAAGACATCCTCAAAGGTGCCGATATGGTCTTCATCGCGGCAGGTATGGGCGGCGGCACCGGCACCGGTGCGGCACCTATCGTCGCCAAGATCGCCAAAGAGGTCGGGGCACTCACCGTGGGCGTTGTTACCAAACCCTTCTTCTTTGAGGGGACTCAGCGCATGAACCTTGCCCTCCATGGCTTAAACGACCTCAAACAGGAGGTCGATGCCCTGATCGTGATCCCCAACGACCGCCTCTTGAACGTCATTGGTAAGGAGGTTACCATCACCTCCGCCTTCGGCCACAGCGATGAAATATTGCGCCAGGCGGTAGAAGGTATCTCCGACCTCATCACCATGCCCGGTCTCATCAACGTGGACTTCGCCGACATCCGCGCCATCATGACAAACGCAGGATCGGCACTCATGGGTATCGCCCATGCGGCGGGAGAGAATCGCGCCGTAGAAGCCGCCAAGGCCGCAATCAACTCACCTCTGCTCGATATTTCCATCAATGGTGCAAACGGCGTTCTCTTTGCTATCGCCGGCGGTCCCGATCTTACCATGAACGAGGTCAGCGAGGCGGCACAGATCATCACCGAGTCTATCGACAGCAATGCCAAAGTCATCTTCGGTGCCATCAACGACACTAAGCTCGACAAGGGTCAAGTCAAGGTTACCGTCATCGCCTCCGGCTTCCCTGAGGGGTCCAAAGCGCGCCCCAAGACCGAAAGTGCCGTCCCTATCCAACACCACGAGAAGCCCGCGCACGCCACTACTCCCGAGAAGAAACCCGAACCGGCTCCCGAATCCGTCTCGCGCAGTATCCCAGATGAGAGCGATGAGAGCGACTGGAACGCCGCCGTCCCCGCCTTTCTCCGCAGGACAAGACGATAAGAGACAAAAAGTCGCTTTCGCTAAAGCGACTTTTTTGTGGCTACTTATCCACACATACTTGCATTTTAGTCAAGATATGCTATATTCTTTGCAGATTTTTCAACTTCAACAGGAGAAAAGACATGGTCCCATACTACACTGACACGGAGGCAGAAACTCGCTACAAGGCCGCAACCCCGCCGGAGGGGTCGATATCCGGCAAGTTAGGTACCGCCGCCGATGGACGGTGGGCAATTCTTGATGAACAGGGAGTGACCGTACACCATCTCCATGACGGAGATCGAATGTGGGTGTACGACCACCAAGGGATGTTTCTTTGGCTGGGGGCAATCTCCCTCAGCAAAAAAACGGCGAGTGTAACACTCGCCCCTCAAAGCTGGGAAAGATTCCTTGATGCATGCTATCCCGCATGCATCAACCCCTCCAAAACCGCCCCCTAAAGGCGGTTTTCGATTGTCTGTCCGGCCATAAAAAACTCCCCATTCGGGGAGTTTGTTTTTTAACATTCCTCTTCTTCGCTCTCGCAGGAAGAGCACGGACAATCCGTCAATTCCGACCCACAGAGTGCGCACACATAGGTGCACTCTTTGTGAGTATATTCTTCTGATCCGCAAAACCGACACCGACCATTCACCTCTACATCGTTCATCATCGTCTCTCCTCTCTACGTTACTGTTTATGAACCTAAAGTATAGGATAGCATGGATCATGAACCATAAGAAGAGGGATACCAAAATCACAGCTTTCGCTGTGATTTTTTGTACTGTGTGGGCGATACAAGACTCGAACTTGTGACCTTTGCAATGTCAATGCAACGCTCTAACCACCTGAGCTAATCGCCCTTTTGTTGTCATGACAGCATACTATAATATTCTTTTTTTTTCCAGCACTCTTATGACAACCCCTTTACCCCCTCTTTGCGCTTCATACCGGCAAGCGGCAGGGCGATGTAGAACGTACTCCCCTTTCCCTCTTCGGACTCAAACCATATCCTGCCTCCAGCCTGCTCAAGAATGGATTTGACGATGTACAGACCCAGACCCGTCCCTTCCGCATCAATGATCCGGGCATTATCGGCGCGAAATAATTTTTTGAAAATGGATCGCTGTTGGTTTTTGGGGATGCCGCAACCTGTATCGGCAACAATAAAAACGGCCTCCTCGCCCCGCATCTCCAGTACGACGCGAACCGTGCCGCCCTCCGGCGTGTATTTAACGGCATTGGAAATAAGGTTCTCAAAGAGCGCGTGCGTGAGTTTTTGATCTGCCGAAATCTTGGGCATGGCCGGATCATACCGCGTCTCAATCGCCGATTGTTTTTTTGATACGATCGGATGAAAGGCCTCCACAAGCTCATCGGCAATCTCCCGCAGGTCGATAAGGGTTGGCTCGATGGCAAGCACGCCCATCTCGATGCGCAAAGCATTCAACATTGCGTTGACAAGTCCCAACAATTGCTCACCTGCACGCCGTATCTCACCCATTGCGTGTCGATCTTCATCAGCGAGTGTGCGGGTAGCATCTCGGAGCATCATATCGCTGTATCCCTTGATGATGGTGATTGGCGCACGCAATTGATGCGTCGCCAGCGAGACGAACTCCTCTCGCATCTTCTGCAATTCCAGCTCTTTGGTGATATCGCGAAATACCTCGATGACACCCAGTATCTTATCTTCTGAGATGATCGGCGTGATACTGATGGCTACGGGAAATGTCGCACCGTTCTTGCGCCGGTAATACGTGGTAACCCCCGAGGTAATCTTTTCCCCCGATCGAAGGGCGATCTGTATGGGGCGGTCTTCAAGAGGAATGGAAACGCCTTGATCGTCTTCTCCCGGGAGCACCTCAAACAGTGCCCGTTCTTTCAATTCGGAAAACGTCCATCCAAGCATCGCCTCGGCCGGGCGGTTGACGAAGACGATACGTCCATCGTGATCGGTAGCAATGAGGCCATCACCGACACTCTCAAGCATGGCTTTGTATTGGGCGTGCTCATCCTCTTTCGTGTGCGGCGACACGAGGTAGGAGTGCGGATCATCATGATATGGCAGATACGACATAGAATAGATTAAGAATATTGCGTAGTGATGCCCATATGGACGATGGCAGTCCCTGTCGCCACACGAAACTCTATCGTCCGTCCGGCAGTACCACCCGTCTCGCTGGCATCGTACGGCACATGCAGACGATCAAGTGTGGCACAGGCGGCATCGACATTCTGCCGTCCTACGCCACCGGCGGCAGTGGTAAACATGGTAAACATATCCGCCCCTCCGAAGATCCGGCATGAGAGCGCCTCCCGCTTCACGCCGCGAGCTTCACTGCGCGCGACGAGCTCTTCTATCGCCTCATCGACATACTTAGGGTCGCGCGGAGCGGACACAACCTCTCCGCTGTGCTCTCTCGCAATGCGAAAGGGTAACATGGCGTGGGCCATCGCACCCAATTGCGTAATGGGTTCGTGGAAGACGATCACAACGCACGAGCCGACTCCAACCGCCCTCAAGGTTACCTCCCCTTGCACGATGGCAAGCTCGGCGGTGGCGACAATGATCTCGCGGTTGGTCATCGCAGTATGGTCGATGCGCCCAACTTTCCACGCGTAATGGCGAGGATGCGTTCCGTTGAGCCGGGATCAAAAACAAGAAAGAGCCGTCCCTTCACATCCTCGCCTTTCACGGAGAAGTTGACACTGAAGACGAAAACCTGATCATGCTTCTGCCCCATGCCGATAAAGACCGCATCGACGATAGCCCCGAGTTGATCCGTCATCGTCTCGGTGACGGATTGCACGGCATTGAGATTAAGGAATTGGGAAAAAGCGTTCAGATACGCACCGGCGACGATATTGCCTATCTCGCGAATGGCAGACCCTTCCATGCTCTGCGTATGCGCCGTTTCGTGCCCCGTCGTATGATGTATCAAAAGCTCCGAGAGCTCATGAGCATCCGCGGGAGGAAAGATGACCAGCATCGCGCCGAAGACATCGCCTAATATTTTCGCGACAACGACCGTGCTGAGGGTGCTTGCATCACCCATGAGCACCTCTACATGCTCAACGCGATCAATGGCCATATGCGGCACCGTCAGACCTATATCACGACCGATGAGTTGCGAGAGGGCGGTCGATGCGTTGCCCGCGCTGATACTCGCCACTTCACGCAATTGATCTTTTTCAAAATCAGTCAGATGTATATTCATACAAGAATGCCGGCCGCAGAATCGTATAGTGATTCTACTGGCCACCGTTACGAGAACTTTTTTTAATAACTGTGTACCGCTTACCCGATGTGCAACGTCTATTACCGCACCATCTCAAAGAGAGCGCCGGTGTCGAGGATAAGTGCCGCTCTGCCGTCTCCCAGAATGGTGGACCCGGAACATGCCGCCGCGGATCGAAGAAGAGAGGGAAGCGGCTTGATCCCCACCTCGCGCTCGGCGACCACACGATCCACCGCAACTCCCACACGCATCGTGCGGTGTCGCACGACGACGACAAGGTGCGCTCCGGTCGCGATTCCACCGCCCGTATCCGCGAGGCGGCCGGCGCGGGCGATGTTCCCTGTCAACACTCCTGCAAGAGAGAACAGGGGGACGTCCTCTCCTTCAATAATCGCGATATCCTGATCGGCGCCACTTTGCACCTCCTCGACAGGTACGACAACGATGCGATCTACCTCGGTGAGAGGGATGGCGAAGATGTCGCCGGAAGTTTCGACCAGAAGAACGCGGATCGCCGCGAGGGAGAGCGGTACCTCCATGATAAAGCGTGTGCCCCCTCCTTCGATTGGCGACTCGACCGACAATCGGCCTGAGAGGGCGTCTGTGAACTCCTTCACCGCCGAAACCCCGACACCTCTTCCCGCCAGTTCCGTGACGGCACTCTTGGTGGAAAGAGTGCCCGCATAGAGAAGGCGCTCCACCTCCTTGGGAACAACACCTTTCTCCGCCGCGTTGTGCAATGCCTCACGAAGCACCCCGCATACGCCGCCTGCGCACAGGCCTTTCTTTTCGGCGGCGGTAATGATCTCGTCCCACTGAATACCCGCGCCATCGTCCTCGACAATCACGAAGGCATGATCCTTCTCGCGAAGCGCCTTGAGCCGTATGACTCCCTTCTTCACGATGCCATGTTCGATGGCGTTGCGCACCAAATGAGTGATCGGCTCGGCAATGCGATCGACGATCGTACGGTCGAGTTCCATCTCTTCACCGTTCATCTCAACCACTATTTCCTTGCCGCGTTCTTTGGAGAGATCGCGCACCAGACGCGGAAAGCGCATGAACGCCTGTTTGAGAGAGACCAATCGCGCTTGTGTTACCGCATACTGCATCTGCGAGATGAGTGCCGTAAGGCGGTCAACATGTTCGTGCAATGTTGGATGAAGAGCAGTATGAGCTTCAAGTTTGAGATTCGCTCCGATGAGTTCCTCCATGATGTTCATCATCACATCGAGCCGCTCGATAGGAACCTTGATATGCGTCATTTCCTCCATGCCTCCGTTCTCCTCGACATGCCCTGCGCGAGGAGCGGATCTGCCGGATTCGGATGCATCATCCTGTGTGTCCGTCGCAACATGTCGTGCGGCAGTAAAAGCCGCCGCCTCGGAGGAGAGATCAATCTCTTCACCGGAAGCGCGTACGGAGGCGAGCGAGGAACCGAGAGTATCGAAGGCCGCAAAGAGGAGGTCCATCGTCTTCGGCGGGATGTTCACCGAGACGGTTTTGCGCGCCGCGTCAAAGATATCCTCCATGCGGTGTGCAAACGACGAGAGTGATGTGTACCCCATCGCCGCCGATGAACCCTTGATCGTATGGAGCGAACGCATCATCTCATCAAGCAAGGCTCGTTCCTGCGGATCTTTTTCGAACGCCAAAAGATTGGCATTTAGCTTTTGAAGGTGCTCTTGCGCTTCGTTGACGAACACGGAGCGCAACTCTGCCGTATACGACTTATCTGCCATACGATGCTGTCAGTTCGATAAGGCGTCTGGTAATATGGGTCGGATCGAGTATCTCGTCGACAACGCCCGTCATGATGGCGGAAGCGGGCATGGATTCTACAACCGTCGTGGCGAGTTCCTGCGCGATCACATGCCCGCCCGCTCCTTTAAGGACGGACAGTCCGTCTACACCATCGCGCCCCATACCGGAGAGAAGAACGCCGATGGCACGACGACCATACTCCGCCGCCACCGAACGCATAAGAGTGTCGATGGAGGGCAGTAATAATTGCGCAGACGATGGGTAATGCGTCAGAAAGATCTTGCCATTGCGCACCTCCATCGAGCAGTCGCCGGGGGCTATGAACACCATGCCGGCTTGCACTTCCTCACCATCCTTCGCCTCCTTTACCCGGAGCAATGACGTTTCGTTAAGACGCTCGGCGAAGGTGCTCGTGAAAAACTTGGGCATATGCTGGGCAACCAAGACCGCACCGGAAAAATCAGCCGGCAGGCTGCTGATGATATCCTCCAACAGCGGCGGACCGCCCGTGGAGGCACCGATGGCGATGACGCTCTTGGCGTGAGCGACGAATTGCGTCTTTACGCGACTGCTTCGCTCGGGAAGCGGCTCATGACGTACCACATGCTTAACAACGGCGGTGCGTATTTTTTCAACGAGTTCGCGCCCGAAGCGATCGATATCCACCACCTGATCATCCGATGATTTGAGGATATAATCCACGGCACCGGAGCGAAGACTCCGAAAGAGGGCATGGGAACCGGCAGGTGTGTAGGCAGAAACCATGACCACCGCCGGAGGAGGTCGCACGGCCGTCATGATATGTTCCACCGCATCCGCTCCATTGATGTGGGGCATCATATAATCCATGGTAATGACCTCGGGTTTGAGTCGCTCTGCCTCGTTTATGCCCGAAAGTCCATCCACCGCTTCGCCCACAATCTCAATATCCTCCTCGGCGGCGAGGATGTTCTTAAGGAGTTTTCGTATGAAGAGACTGTCATCAACGATCAAGACTCTTATTTTTTTCTTGGCGGAGCTCATGACGATGTTACCGGATGATGGTCTTCGGCGAGTGCCTTACTCACCTTTGCTGCCACGTCTTTCGGGTCGAACGGCTTTACGATATAGTCCAAAGCACCCGATGCGTGCGCTTCGGAGATGGTGCCTTGTTGACCAACCGAAGAGATAACGATCACACGCGCTTCTTTGCCGATCTCGTGCAATACATTAAGCCCATCCATCTTTTCCATCACAATGTCGAGAAGAACAAGATCGGGTTTCTCCGCGCGAAACTTTGCAATCGCCTCTTCACCGTTGGACGCTTCGACAAAATTTGAATACCCCGCCTCTTGCAAAATCTTCTGTAAGAGGCGCCTCATGAATTCTGAGTCATCCGCAATTAAAATTTTTTTATCTGTGGTCATACGAACATGTGCATTATGCGTGGCACCCCTGCCGCCGCCGTATGTGAGCCGGAGACATCACGCCTCGCCGGCTTTCAATAATTCTTTTTCGTCCAACATCTTTTTTATATCAAGCAACATAATGAGACGCTCTCCTCCTGTCGCCGGTTGGGCGGAAAGAACGATCACGCCTTTGAGGTATTCGGCATGTATCTTTGCCGTTACCAGATCGGGCGGCGGCTTAACCGCCGAGAGCGGAATGCGCACCACCTCACGTACTTGATCAACCGCGATACCCAACAATGTGTGATCAATCTCGGTAACGACGATATGCTCAAAGGTCGCCGGATGTTCGCGCGTGAGATGAAAGCGTCGCTCCATATCCACCACGATGACGATCTTGCCGCGCAGATTGATGATACCTTTGATGCATTCGGGAGCATTGGGGACCGGCGTTACGGCCTCCATTTTTATGATCTCGAGGAGATCGCCTATCGGCGTCGCGTATTCCTCGCCATCCAAGGTGAAGACGACGACCTGCATCGTCGGCTCCTCTTTTTCCGATATCGCCTCCGAAGAAGCGGCACCGGAGATCATGGTTTGCAATTCGCTGTACGATCGCATAGGTTGCTCAATTATTCGTGTCGCGTACCGGGATGCACCATCGTGGTAGTACGCTCACCACGCGTCATCTTACCTCCGGAGAGTTTTTGCAGGGACTCGGCAAAGGCCTGCAACCGCTGGGCGGCATCGGCAACTTGCTGGTTGGCGGCACTCAACTGTTGGGTTGAGGCGGAGAGTTGTTGGGCACCGGCCGCATTCTGAGTTGCGACGGCGGAGATAGAGGAGACGGTCTTGGAGACTTGCTCAACGGCGGCTGATTGATCTTGCACGGCGGATGAGACTTGTCCGATCTTTGATGAGACGCCATTGACCTCGTTGACTGCATTGGCGATCTGGTCATTGACCGACCCGATAATACGCTTGATCTCATCGGCCGATTTCTTGGAACCCTCGGCGAGTTTGCGCACCTCGTCGGCGACGACGGCAAAGCCGCGACCGGCTTCGCCGGCGCGCGCCGCCTCAATGGCGGCATTGAGCGCGAGGAGATTGGTCTGTTCGGCAATCTCGGTGATGGTGGCGATGATCTCGGTGATCTTGTCGGAGCTCTTGCCCGCCTCCTGCGCCACTTGGGATGTGCGAATGGCGGCGGCGGATGTCTCTTGGGCCGAAGCGGCCATCTGACGGAGGGCGGCAGCCATCGCCGCAACTGTACGGGCAACCTCTTCCGATTGTTTTGATTGCTGAATTGCACCGGCAGCGGTCTGCTGGGCGACGGCGGCATCCTGCTGGGATGCCGCCGATGCCTGCTGGGTGGAGGCGGACAATGCTTCGGCGGCGGCGGCGATACCGAGGGATGCATTTCTGATGACAGGAACGATGCTCCTGAAGAGGACGACGAACAATCCGCACACAAGGACGACAAGAGCGACTACAAAGAAGATCACGTCGCGTATGTCGGCGCTGATCTTCTCGCGACTATCCCACAATGAGGCTTCAAGAGCTTTTTCCTCCAGATCGACGATTGTTTCCAGCTGGACACGCGCCTCATCCTCCAGTTTTTCTCTGACGGCGACCAATGCTTCTATCTCGGAGGTCGGGGCACCGCGGTCGACGGCGCTTATAATCTCGTCGGCAAGTTGGGTACGGCGAGGTATGGCATCCTCAAAGGCGGTGATCTGCGCTAGAACTTCGGGTATTGCAGTAGACTCCTGTATGGCTTTGGTCTGTTCCGCACGTTCAGAACGAATGTGTGCAAGTTCGGTCTTTAACGATTCGTCGGGATGATCAATATATTGCCGCAACGAGATGACAAGCTTGAGCACGTCAGCTTCAAGCATGAAGGCCGCTTGCGCCGCCGTAACAATACGGGCGCTTTCTTCGTTCACCCGCTCAATGGAGGCAAGTGCTTGGTAAATGAATATCCCGCTGGCGCACAAGGATAAAATAACAACAGCGGCTCCGGCAAAGAACCGCTGTTTGATGGTCATGGTAGTGAGGTGATCCATAGAAAAAAAATGAATCCCCCGATTTGTTCTTATTGTACTTCTTATGTGCGCCACGCCGCAATGCCTCTTTATCCACAAATCAAGCGATTGGCATTGTATACATCATTCTCGGCGTATCTTTTGCTATACTACGTGTATGAAGATACGATCACCATGGATAGAACAGCTCGCTCGCACCCGCGAGGCGCAAGTGTTGGAGGGCGATACCCGTGCGGATAGTGTAATAGTCGGTGCCGGCATCGCCGGCGTCTCCACGGCATATCATATCCTCCGAGATACAAGCCACCGCGTCTTGTTACTCGAGGCGGGCAAGGTCGCTCATGGAGCGACGGGCCACAACGCCGGTCAGATCACCACCTATTTTGAACGCCCCTTCTCGGATCTTGCCGACTCCTACGGCATCGAGGCCGCCTCGCGGGCGCAAGCGGGCGTCGAGTCGGGTTGGACCATCTTGGAGACGATGCGACGTGAAGCCACCCTCGCCACGCCCATCTGGCGTTTCACCGGCTATGCCGCCTGCGCCAACAAAGAACAGATCCTCCTGCACTTGCGGGACAACCTCCTGCGTTCGCAGGGCGGCCTCCTGACTGAACGTCTGTATATCTCCGCCACACACCTGACGATAGCCGAGATCCCCGAAGAGTACCGCGAGTTCTGCCAGTTCGTCCCCCATGCCTACATCCTTTCTCTCCTTGAGACCAAAGATGCGCACTATATCGCCGCCATCTGTTACGACAAAGGATGTATGAACAGCGCCCTCTTTACCGAAGAGGTGACAGGGTACCTCCTGCGCACCTATCCCGATCGTTTTACCCTTGCCGAAGAGACGCGGGTCGAGCGTATACTCTTTACCAAGGATGGCGCACAATTAAAAACTCCCATCCATACCATAACCGCCGATCGAGTCATCCTCTGTACCAACGGCTCCACCGATATCGCCTTTGCAAGCCCGCACGACGACCTCGCGGATACCTACTTGCAACGCACGGTGGAGGGCAAGGTTGGCTATATGGCCGGTTATCTGGAACCGCTCGACAAACCGCCCACCGCGGCGAGCTATTTCCCCAAAGAAGGGGCTGATCCGGAAGACGCCTACTTTTATCTCACGCGCCGTCCGTATGACATCAGCGCCGAACAAACCCACAACCTTCTGTGCATCGGCGGCCCCGACCGCCCACTCAAAGCCGACGAAACGTACGACCATGACGCACCCTTCGGCGAAGATGAGTTCAACGACATCGAGAGCTTCCTTAAGAAAACCTACGCCTACTACACCAAAAAACGCGAAGAGGAGTTCTTTCTCTGGCACGGCCTCATGGGCTATACGAAAGACCGCCTACGCCTCGTGGGAACAGACCCGCATGAACCGGCTCTCCTCTACAACCTCGGCTGCAACGGTGTCGGCATCCTCGCCTCGCTCTACGGCGCACAACGCATCGCCGACCTGCTCGCCGGCAAAGATGTCGAGCCCTCGCTCTTTGAGCCGAAAAGGTTGACTGGGTAGCCTTGCAATTCTTTGTGTATATGATACAGATGATATAGAACATGAGAATAGAAAGGGGGTGATCCTTGTTGAATCTAAATGATTTTTGCAGGTGGTGGGGTGTCAAAAATACCCTCCCGCCTAGTGCGGAATTGATTTGTATTGTCTCCTTCGGGGCAACCCGAAATCGCCTGACCAACGGCACAAGAAGTGCCGTGCAGATAGGAGTTGAGCTTCTCCAAAGATATCCCCAAGCTAAGGTTAATTTTGGGGAGTTCACCAAGAACCCAACGGTGAACTTGGAAGCAAGACTGAAGCTCGCTTTTTTTAAAAAAGCCACTTTCTCAGGACGGGTGGTAAGCACCATCGAGGAGGCCGAAAAATGGCGCGCTTCTCTTCCGGTTGGTTTTCTTCCGCGAGAAGGAGTCATTATCGTTACGGACGAAATGCACTCCAGAAGTGCCCGGCGAGTTTCCGATCGAGTTTGGAATGGATGCTGGATTGTACGGCTATGGAAACAAATCACTGATCGGCCGGTGGTGCCGATTTACATGGCAACATTCCCGACGAGAGAGGGAATTGATTTGGAAAACCCAATGTTCGCACTTCGCAAACAAAAATTGTGGGTGCGCAACAACGTAATGAGAGAGATTTTTCTCATTTTTGTGCCGTTCGGCTTCACAATTATGAAGAGGCTGAATATTCATCAGCCTGTGGTTTCAGACTGATGACTAATGACTTACTCAACCTGCTTTAAGTGGTAATTGGGCAAGTCATTTTGTTTTATATGGTTTTTGGGTCATTCGATAAAAATCCACCAGTGGGGGCCAAAATCCTGAATCCCTGAGAGCCTGTTACATAACCTATCGCATCGCAAAGCCACGAAACCGTTCGAGGAAAAAACGGCGCGGATGAGGGAGGTGCACCGAGGTGCTCCGACCGAAGATAAGCCGTTTTTTACCGAACGGAGCGTGGCGTCGATGCGAAATGACACGCATGCCACAGAGTCATGGTAGGTTATGTAACAGGCTCTAAGAGGGTAAAAATACATTGCAAGCACTAAGGTTCGAAATTGGTCATCGGGCGGGGGGATTTGGTCAGCTTCGTTGGATATTTTTATTCGCTTTGCTCCAAAAATATCTCAATACCCGACCCGCGCTCGTCGCGGTCCTCGGCTTCCACGCTGTTACAGCTTGCGGGCTTCGCCGCGACTTCGGTTCAAATCTCCTCCTGTCTCACAATGGCAAACGGCCGAAAAGCGAATGCTTTTCGGCCGACCATGGCGGAGACGATGCCCGGAACTTTTAACCAAAAATACGGCTCAAATTCGAGGATCTTGATAAAAGTATACAGAAACTAAGGGCTATCTACAAAGTGCACCCTGAATGGTTTGAGGTGCCTAAACCAAGGTCGGATAAGGGTAAGAACGAGGTTGATTACTCTATATAAAACAAAACCACTCGAGTGAGTGGTTTTGTTGAGCTAGGTGTAACCTTTCTACCGCCGTCATGGGTTAGCCGAGCTGATTTAATGAAAACTGATTTTCTCTACCTATCAGGCGCGTTATAAACCAGTTCCTTTTGCTCAGGTTGACCTATTTGAGTTTTGAACGCGGTGATTTATTTACCGGTTTTAGACTCATACCGATTTCTTGAGCTTTTGCCTGTACCCCTGCAACTGGCCTCTGAAGTTTCAAACCAATGACACGAGTAGGTACTCTACCTCCCATGCTTTTCAACTGTTTTACTTCAGCTGGATCCCAAGGCTGACCAGACTTTGCTATGTATTTTGGTTTCGCCATATTTTTTAGAATTACATTTATTACTAATTCGACCTTTATTATAGAAGCTGTGGATAAGTGCCCTTCCTATCCTTCTATTTTCCTTCTATAATGTAACTATAGCTCCACGAATAATTATGTGTCAACATTTATGCTCACCAAGAAACAAAAGTTAGTTCTTGATTTTGTAAAAGAACACGAAAAAAAGAAAGGCTACTCTCCTTCTCTTGAGGAAATACAACAGTATTTCAAACTAGCCTC
Source organism: uncultured Candidatus Saccharibacteria bacterium (assembly GCA_964348495.1). GTDB lineage: Bacteria > Patescibacteriota > Minisyncoccia > Phycocordibacterales > UBA2135 > CAYGCZ01. The sequence goes on along the minus strand of CAYGCZ010000008.1, from coordinate 7,266 downwards.
CGTATCGACAGCACATTTTCATATAAAACAGTTACAGAAAAAGGGACTGCTCATAAAAGAAGAGAAGCAAGGTCGAACAATTTCTGCCATGAAAGAAAAGAAGGCGTTGGAGATTCCATTGATAGGCAATATTGCGGCCGGGCAGCCTATTGAGGCAATAGAAACACCTGACGAGACTGTTACAGTTCCGAGAAGTGATATAAGACTACCTTTTCAGCATTATGCGCTCCGAGTGAAAGGTGACAGCATGATTGAAGACGGAATTTTTAATAATGACATTGTTGTTATCCGATCTCAACAAACTGCTAATGATGGTCAAACTGTTGTGGCTATAATTGACGACAATCAGGCGACTCTTAAAAAGATTTTTAAAGAAAGGGACAAAATCAGACTTCAACCAGCAAATAAAAACCTTCGGCCATTTTTCAGAAAAAAAGTTGAAGTCCGTGGAGTTGTCGAAAAGATAATTAGAACCCTATAGCAATATGAAAAACCAACAAAACAAGATGACCTATATAAGTTTATTCAGTAGCGCAGGTGTTGGATGCTACGGTTTTTCGAAAGAGGGATTTGATTGTGTCGCGACGGTTGAATTGATTAATAGACGTTTGGATGTGCAGAGACATAATAATAAATGTCTCTACCCTAGTGGATATATAGCTGACGACATTACAAAGAAAACTGCACAGGAAAAGATATTTTCAGAAATCGATCTCTGGAAATCAAAACAAAACCTAAAAGAAATCGATATTTTACTGGCAACTCCTCCATGTCAGGGCATGTCTGTTGCTAATCACAAAAAAGGAGATGAATTGGCACGAAACTCTCTCGTTGTTGAGTCAATAAAACTCGTAAATGATATTAGGCCACGGGTATTTATTTTTGAGAATGTGCGCGCTTTCCTCTCTACTCTTTGCACTGATATCGATAAAAAACAAAAGAATATCAGGGAGGCAATCGAAGTTAATCTTGGTGGTAAATATAACATTCACTATCAAGTAATCAATTTTAAAGATTATGGTAATCCATCAAGTAGAACAAGAACACTTGTCATTGGAGTAAGAAAAGACATCCAAGAGGTTACACCTCTTGATCTAATGCCACCGCTAAAAAACGGGGGTACTTTACGTGATGCAATAGGTGATCTACCGTCTCTTAAAATAATGGGTGAGATTGATAAGAATGATATCTATCACAATTTTCGACCATATGCTGAACATATGCTTCCGTGGATTGAAAATACGAAAGAGGGTCAATCCGCATTTAATAATATCGATCCTAAAAGACGACCCCATCAAATTGTAAACGGAAAGATTATAGGTAATGAAAATAAAAACGGAGACAAATACTCACGATGTTATTGGGATAAAGTGGCACCATGCGTCCATACAAGAAATGACATTTTTGCGAGCCAAGCGACAATTCACCCAAAGGATAATCGGGTTTTCAGTGTTCGAGAGTTGATGAAAATGATGTCAGTACCTGATTCCTTTAATTGGGTAGGTATTCCTTTGAACGATCTGAATAAGTTATCTATCGAAGAGAAGAGAAAGATTCTTAAGAAAGAGGAAATAAACATCCGTCAGTCTCTTGGTGAAGCAGTACCAACAATCATATTCAATGGTATAGCAAAAAATATTAACTCAAAGCTTAGAAATATTGAGAGGAATGAAACTCAAATAAAAAAACTCATTGTGTATAAAAAACTTGATATCGAAGAAAATTTGAGAGACTTTCTTAAAGAAAATGTAAAAAGTCTAAGCTATCCTGAATTGGCAAAAATTGTCGAGCTTTCAAATGCTCAACGTCTTCAACATGCCGCCTATTACACGAGACAAGATATTTGTTTTACCATAGTTAAAGATCTTCCAGATGCATCGAAATTTGAGAGACTCTCTATTTTAGAGCCATCAGTTGGAGCTGGAAATTTCCTGCCTCTCCTCATTGAAAAGTATAAGACGATCAAAGAAGTTGAGATCGATGTTATTGATATTGATAAGAATGCAATTGAAACTCTAAAACTTTTACTCAGAAAACTTAGTGTCCCTAAAAATATCAGCATAAATTTGATTAACAGTGATTTTCTGTTGTACGGAGAAACTAATTTAGTTAACCAATCTAAAAGATACGACATAGTCATTGGTAATCCTCCTTTTGGAGATATATCTGAAAACAAGGAACTTCTGAATAGTTATAAAAGTGATAAGTACAATACTGAGACAAATAATCTTTTCTCATTTTTTCTTGAAAAAGCAATACAATTGGGAAACACTGTCGGTTTGATTATCCCAAAAAGTTTTCTCTCAGCACCAGAATTCAATAAAACAAGAGAGTTGGTCTCATCTTTTGCCGTAGAAAAAATCACAGATTACGGTGAAAAAGGATTTAAGGGTGTAAAAATAGAGACAATTAGCCTGATTATCAATACCCGTAATAAAGGAACGAGAACGCTTGTTGAATCATATGTAAAAAGTGAAATCGGATATAAAGATCAGTCTTATATCTGCTCAAAAGATTTCCCTTACTGGTTAGTCTATCGAAATGAATTCTTTGACTCAATTGCAAAGAAGCTACGGTTTAATATTTTTACTTCGTACAGAGATCGACAAATCACAAAAAAGATAACGAAAGATAGAGGGAGGATACGAATACTAAAATCGAGAAATATCGGGCGAAATGAGATATTGAACATTCCAAACTATGATTCGTACGTAGACTCGATGGATGGTTTATCAATATCAAAATTCTGGAATAAAGAAGATAGCATCTTGGTACCAAACCTAACTTATGCCCCAAGAGCTTCATTTTTGCCGGAGAACACGCTTGTAGATGGATCTGTAGCAATCCTAACCCCGAAACTTGGTGAAGTAAAAATAACAAAGAAAGATCTAGATTACTTTGGATCCGAAGAATTTACTGAATTTTACAGGGTAGCAAGAAATCACGGCACTAGATCTCTAAATATAGACAATAATTCGGTCTTCTTTTTCGGAGTACAAAAGAATTAAGCGTAGGCTTTCTTTATAAGATCTCGTAACTCATCGAAAGTTGTATTTGTAGACATATCTAACGAAAGTCCTATGTTCAAGACATGGATTAAGGATTCCTTGGAATATATATCTTTACCTTGTTTAATAGATGTTTCAATTGAATCAATCTTAGACAAAAGACACTCCCGTTGATAATCACGATCAATTGACTGAGTGTGGTTACTTGGGTGAGCTTTTGTATTGTGTTGCTGGGGAGTGAGTAAAATCAAATTCTCAACATAAGCTGATATCTGAGGAAATTCATGCTCAGGAAATACGTGGTGAACTTGTGTCGCTTCTCCGATTGCTAGACTGTCATGAACTTCGCTTGTGGAGTGATTCCTTTTAATTACACCTTTTGCTTTCTGCACTTTATAAGCAGAGAACTCTGGTTTATCAACAACAATCTCCTCGGCCTCATTTCTTGTTAATGCTTTGTCTTTCCCTAAATCTCGAAAATTACCTCGGTTATACATAAGATCAGAATATGCAAAACGGTTTTTAGTCATACGTCCATCTTCAGAACCGTTAATCATCCTGTCCACAGCATAGGGATTGAGAATTTTTGGAAAAATTCTTCTTATTTCAACATCCGTATTTATATTCGTGTACCCACGCATGAAAGATTCAAATTCTGTTTTGAGTAGCGCAAAGTCCTCCTGAGTTACTGTTTTTGAAAGAGCCTTATCTTTGTAGGCTTCCAATTTCTTTATAAAACCACTATCCGTCAAAACCTTTTCAACATATCGTGATAGAAAAAGCCATGAGTTTCTTTCACTTTGAGCAATGTACTCAAGTAACTCCGGTTGAACTACTTGATATGTATTTCGTACACCTACTTTTTCTTCTTTCAGAATTTTTGCAAAAGCTAAAGTTTTAAGTGGTTGAGCGATAAACTTATCGTACTCGGCATCAGCACTTTCGTTCGTTGGCGATGGTTTCCCAAATATAGCCACAATATTTTTCTGAAAATATTGGAAGTCCCAAATGTCTTTGGTGGTAAAGACAGCACCAGGATCTTTCCCGTCTAAAAGATTAAGTACACAGTCCGCGATAAACGAGAGGACATCAGGTGTCACTTTTTGATCCATAAAACGCGAATACCCCTGAGCTTGTTTCCGGATATCTAGGTCTAGCTGGTCGAAATGTTGTTTTACTAAGTCTTCCATGTCTTATGCTTAGAATACTCTTATTTGGCAACGGTTCAAAGTTTCCAATCTGGCGGAGAGGGGGAGATTCGGTCACGAGTTACTAACGTTTTTGGTTCGCTTCGCTCCCAAAAACGTAAGTACTCGCGACCCCGCCTCGGACATCCTCGCTTCGCTCGGTTTGGTCCTGCGGCTTTCGAATCATCCCCTCTCTGTCGGGGTTGTCAGTTTTGAATATGCCTGCCTATGCGTCGGCATATCAAAACTGCCAATGCGGAGAGGGGGAGATTCGAACTCCCGAACAGGTTGCCCCGTTGCCGCTTTTCGAGAGCGGTGCTTTCGACCACTCAGCCACCTCTCCGTGTTTGAGCGTTCTACACTCTATCATTTTTTTGCGTTTTCTGCAAAAAATGCTATGATTTCAAAACTCATACGGCCCTATCGTCTAATGGTTAGGACAGCGGCTTTTCAAGCCGTCAACCGGGGTTCGACTCCCCGTAGGGTCACAAAATGCCGACCCCGAAGCGAATGCTCCGGGGTCGTTGCATTTTGTAGACCCTACGGGGAGTCGAAAGGCGGACGCGCCGGGTCCCTATTTCGGAGCGAGGCGCAGAAATGGGGGCGCGCCGTCGGGGTCGCACACACTTAGTTTTTTTGAGTCCTGAGCTTGTCGAAGGGCAAATAAAAAATGCTAGTATATACGAATATTTATGTATGTCAAAAATACTTGTTGACACGACCCCCGCACTCTACGATTTGGAGGTTGTTATGTTTCTACTGCGACACGATGAACAAGGCGCGGCACGTCGATATTTTAATGATATCTGCTTCAAGAAATACAATGCCGCCATGCACCAAGGATGGTGGGGTACGGAATTAAGTACGTTCTTTTTTTCAGTAGATGAGTATTTCAATAATCAATCGGCACGTGAGACACTCGCACTCTCTCATGAAGAGTTGGTGAATAGTTTTTTCAATGAGGTGATGGATGAATACGAGAAACATACCGGAAAACCTTTCGTGCACATTGATGCTTCGGCAGAAATGGCTGTATCATAATCGGCTCACATTAAAATCCGAACGTACTTTGACGAACATCCGGACGAGGACTGAACCGCCCCGCCGCCGCTCGCGTGCCCCGCAGAAAAATGTTATCTGGCTTTGAGGGAACTTTTTGCCTGCAAAAATATAAACCCCGCTTTGCAAAGCGAGGTTTATATTTTTATTCTTGATTCTACCTGCAATATTGCTCTACAAAATCTAATGCTCCTTGGATATTAGCTTTTTGTCCATCTTTTTCTGGTAATGGTTTCTCCCCGCTGATTATTGATTTGAAGTCAGCACACGATTCAGCGAGAAACTTTTCATGACCCTGCTTGATCTCTTGAAGAAGACCCTTTGCTTCTTGCGAACATCCACTGAACCCAGTTTCTGGTTTATATGGAAGTCTTGTATCAAAACCATCATGCTCACCAAGCCTCACATAAACTATGCCTTTGTCGGGGTCAAATAGAGTATTTCTCTCAACATTCTCTCCCGCACGAAAATTTGCACAGTTTGCAACAAGCTCATTTCCTGTTTGAACTTGAGCTATCGCGGGAGTAAATACCGTAAAGGATAAAAATATGGCAGTAGCCAGGGCTCCAAGTATTGCAACTATGGTTAATACGTTGGCTCGACTTGAAAGTATAATTTTCATAGTTTGTGTAATTTTTTATTAATAGACATTGTTAATACCAGTACGGTCCGTAGATTTATACTCCATCACAGAAGTCCATGCACCGCCGTTGCATCCGGAAGTCCCGTCATTCATAATCGAGTCCGCAGTACAATGATGAGCTAGCCCAAATGAATGACCAGTTTCATGCATAATCAAACGCTCTCGACTGTTGGTGCCGGCGTTATTCCACCAAGTGTTGTCAACATGTACTGTCGATCTCACTCCGCAAGGATAGGAAACGCTCCAGAATGAACAATACGATGAAGAATTTACTGTGTCATGATTTTCTCCTGGGGAAGCGGGATGACTTAAATAATCAAAAACAATATCGGTATAGTTATTCCATGAGCCAGTACAAGTGTATTGCTGCATATCGATACCATCGGTCCAATCAGTCATTTCAGAATAGCCAGTGGTCGAGTTTTTTACTCTGGTATATGCACCTGTTTCTTGACTGTTGCAGTTATCGGATGAAGTATAGATAGACCTGAATAACCAGTGCCGGCACTCATCCACAAGTGCCCAACGCTTGGATAAGTTCCCTTTGTATGATTCGCGAATACGAGGGCAATCGGAGATACCAGAAAAGTAAAAACAAAAAGTGCGAGGAAATAATTTTTGATAAAGTTTTTAACCATATTTATAAAAAGTTAAATAGTAAAGACCATTTAGTTTAAACACTATCCATCGTAGCATAACCACATATATCACAGGATGTGAATCTTTTTATTATGGGCTGAAGACGTTTTATTGCGGAGTGCTTTCTTGAATGTGTTTAAGCAATATCTTTGCAGATTCAGAGCAACCATCAAAATCGGCCTCCGTTTCGTACGGGAGATAAGTGGTTACATAATCTTCGCCTCTTTGCCACCGAACAACTGCCAATTTGTTGTCAGGATATAAAGTAGTATCCAATTCAGTTGACGGTGCTTCGAACGCAGAACACACTCCATATAAGTCAGCTCGGGTCTCCACTGAAAACATACCACATAGTTCTTGGGGAAAATTTCTGACACAATCCTTATGTGCCTCCGCTAATCCTGTCGGCTTACCTAAATTATTTGGCAACTGTGTACCAGGTTCATTAGATAAAAACAAAAAAAATGCCAATATTGTAAAAACTACCAATAGGGCAATAATTATATATAAAAATTTGCTCCTCATATTTTATATATTACCACGTTAACTTATACTTGTACGATAGTGTGCTCCATAACAAACTTTTGCAGGTAAAAAGTTTCCTCTCCTTGAACTCCTCCACTTTTTGCCTGCGAGCCGGAGCCAGCCCCGCCGCCGCTCGCGTGCCCCGCAGAAAAATAAACAACCCCGCGGCAGAGCCGACGGGGTATTGACCGGTGCATGAGCTAGA
>CAYGCZ010000007.1:0-37054 GCA_964348495.1 uncultured Candidatus Saccharibacteria bacterium | reverse complement strand
ATAGGAGGGTTCAATTCCCTTCGCCCGCTTTTTTAAATATATATGATAAAATGCGAGCAGAATTTTTAACACAACCAACCTCTGGAGCAGAGTATGAAAGTTCATGTTAAAACGGGAAAATTTTTAAGCAATGTCTTGAAACCCCATACCAATAGAATCTTCGCTTACCCATCGGGGCGAAGTTCTCAAAAAATGAATATATGGGTCGATTTTTCAAAACTGCCCGAAAGAGCAAGCTTGGAAAGAAAAGGGGGTGAATTCCACCTAATGAAAGAGCAGGGTACCCACGACGGGCACATCCTCGTCGGTGAATTCAAAGGAACGCTGCTCACTCACACCAGTATTATTGACAGGGAGGAGACGACAGGGAGTGTGGAATTCTATCTCCAAGGAGAAAAGACGCTCTCCCTCGGAGGTGGCGTAGTATTCATCACCACCCTGAGAGAAGGAGAACGCATCGTCTCAAATCCGGAGGGTTTGAGACATAAGCGGCAAATTTTTTGGATCTCCGATGGAGCATTGGAGCATGAGATCATGTGCAAAGATCGCTACAAGGAGGTGTTCGAAGATCATCTTCCAAAAGCTGCCTGATATCAAAAAGCCCCCGCATATAATTGCGTGGGCTTTTCTCTTTTTGTAGAGGGAGCCACCTGTCGGGCTTGGTCACGAGTTACTAAGGATATACACGAGCTTCGCTCGCTTATATCCTAAGTACTCTCGACCCCACCTCGGCTGTTTTGCTCCCTGTGGGTCGCAAAACATACCTGCGGCCTTCAAGCCCGAACGAGAGCAAAGCAGTTTGCTCTCTCAGGTGGCTCATTATAAAACCCCTTGCGGGGTTTAATAATGAGCCACCTGTCGGGCTTGAACCGACGACCTACGGTTTACAAAACCGTTGCTCTACCAACTGAGCTAAGGTGGCAAAACCGCCAGTATGCCTCTCTAGGGGCATTACGGACGCCGGTTTACCTGCGCCTCGGTGCGTACCTGTTCTTTGTGCCGAGCAACATGCTCCCAAAAAGCCGAGGCCGGCAAGGTGCCTTGGCGGGTGCGCCGACGTGCCAGGCGATCGTAGAGGGCGATGTATGTCTTGTGCGCAATGCGCCGCGTATAGTCCGAAACCACAGGCACGACACGCGTGCGTAGAGTATACCAAGATCGGTAGGCCTTTTTGACGCACCATCGCTCAAGTGCGAGAAAAAGATACGACAGAAAAACAGCAACGTCCCTGCCGGGCATCCGGTGATGATGCACAACAGCCCTGCCGCTCCCGACCTCCCAGATGCGATATCCAAGCATACCCAGCATCATCATGCCGGATATAAGGGCGATACTTGTGAGGACAAAGAGCGTCATAGGCATACGCCGTAAGAACGAGGATTATGCCTCGTCTTCAAGAAGTGCAAAGCGCTTGAAACGACCAATGTCGATCTTCTCGCCCATCTTTTGAACGGCATTGGTGAGGAGGTCTGCGACAGTCTTTTCGCACTCCTTTACGAAGGGTTGGCTCATAAGGACTCGCTCCGCAAAATAGGTCTCGATCTTGCCGGCGAGGACTTTTTGCTTGATCTCCTCGGGTTTATCCATCTTGGCAATCTCCTCGGCAAAAGCGGCGCGAGCTTTTTCGCGATCGGCCTCGGAGATATCCTCAACCTTCACATACAAGGGGTGCATCGCGGCGACCTGAAGCGCGATATCATCGGCCAAACGGACAAAATCCTCGTTGCGCGCGACGAAGTCGGTCTCGCAGAGGAGTTCGACCATGACACCGAGCTTCTTGTCGGAATGAATATAGGTGGCGATCACGCCCGCACCCAGCTCGCGATCGGATTTCTTGGCGGCCATCTCGGTACCCTTCCGTTTAAGGAATTCAACGGCTTTCGCAATATCGCCGTCCGACGCTTCAAGAGCTTTTTTGCACTGCATGACGGAGATACCGGTCTTGTCACGCAATTGCTTGATGGTGTCTGATGTGATCATACGCTCAAAAGATGAAAGTTACTGGTGGATAGTAATGACCGCGCCCGAGACGGCGAACCGTGAACGGAGATGCGCGTTAGGCAACGACGGGTGCGGGTGCAGCTGCCTTGGCGGCATCTGCGGCGGATGCGCGAGCGGCGCGGCCTGTCGAATAGGCATCGGCGATGGCACGCACGAAGAGTTCAACGCTCTCGGGGCCGGAATCATTGGCGGGAATGACGTGCTCAAGATCGGCAATGTTGCAATCAGTACCGGCAAGAACAACAACGGGGATATGTTTTTTTGCGGCCTCGGCCATCGCCGTCTCCTCGTGGCGAGGATCGACGACGAACATTATACCCGGCAAAGCGGTGAGAGCGGCGACACCTCCGAAGTTTGCCGTGAGCTCGTCGATCTCCTGATTGATGAGCATTTGTTCTTTTTTGGTGTATACAGAAAGTTCACCGCGCTCCTTTTTGGTGCGGAAATCGTCGAGACGCTTGATGCGCTTCTTTACCTCCATGAAGTTGGTGATGAGGCCGCCAATCCAGCGATGGGTCATGTACGGCGCATCAACGGACAGCGCCGCGGCTTCAACGATCTTCTTTATCTCCGGCTTGGTGCCGACAAAAAGCATCGTCTTGCCCTGTGCGGCCTGCTCTTTGACATACGCGAGAGCGGCGGCAAACTTGCCGACCGTCTTTTCAAGATCAATAACATCACTGCCATCTTTGGTAGCAAAGACGAACGGAGCGTATGAGGGGTGGCGGCGTGATTTTGCGTAACCGTAGTGAGCCCCTACAGCAAAAAGCGTGTCTATATTCGTGTGTCCGGCGTTGATTTCCATAGGTAAAAAAGTAACAGATTATATGCCATGGCATAGTCATGCCACATCTGTTGCGCATTACTCGTTAATTAATAACGGCCTTGATCCGGCGGATTCCCGCCGAAACGGCCTCCTCTTTGGTTATCTTAATATGCCCGATTTGGCCTGTATTGTCAACGTGAGGACCTCCGCAAAACTCCAAACTGAAAATGCCCGTCGCCTCATCACCGACTTGGTAGACTTTGACCGTATCGCCATACTGATCGTCAAAAAGACCTATCGCCCCTTTGATACGGGCTTCGGCGAGGGGTAATTCCTGCCAGGTTACCGGCAGGGCCTCCCGTATCTTTTGGTTTATAAGGTCTTCAACCGCCTTCTTTTGTTCATCGGTCATCTTTTCGCCGTGGGTAAAATCAAAGCGCAGGCGGTCGGGGGTGATATTACTCCCCTTCTGATGCACATGATCGCCCAGCACGGTGCGGAGCGCCTGATGCAGGAGGTGCGTGGCGGTGTGATATTTGATCTCCGTCTCGCTGTGGCCGGCCATGCCGCCCTTGAACTTCTTTTCAGCACCGACACGCGAGAGCTCTTGGTGTTTTTTCATTTCTTCCTCCACAGCAGCCATGTCGACGATGATGCCCTTTTCTTTGGCGATCTCGTAGGTCATCTCCACAGGGAAACCATAGGTTTGATAGAGGTTAAAGACCACCTCACCCGAGAGTGTCGCTCCAGAAAATCGTTCGAGTTCTTTCATTCCTTTAGAGAGGGTGGTACGAAACTTCTGCTCCTCGTGTTGTAACTCCTCATGGATCGTACGGGCGCGGTCTTCCAAATTGGTATAGACGGTACGGTATTTTTCGATCACGGCGTCGGCGAGCTTTTTGAGCATACCCTCGCCCAATGCAAGGTTGTCAGCATAGCGCACGGCGCGGCGGATGAGGCGGCGGAGAATGTAGCCGCGATCGGTGTTGGAAGGCGTTACGCCGTCGGCAATCATAAAGACGGCGGTGCGAATATGGTCGGCGACGATGCGCTTGGCTTTTTCATCACCCGCGGGAGATGCCTCGTTGAGCAGAGTCATGAGCGGCGCGAAGAGGTCGGTGGCAAAGACGTTGTCGGTCTTTTGCATCACCATCGCGAGGCGCTCCAAACCGGCACCGGTGTCCACGTTGCGTTGGGAGAGCTTGCCGACGACCTCGCCATCCTTTTTGCGATACTCCATAAAGACGTCGTTCCAAATCTCCACCACCTCTTGGCGCTCGTCGGCGGCGAGAAATGCTTCCTTGCCGGTGAGATTCAGACCGTGCGGCGTGAGATCATAAAACATTTCCGTGGACGGGCCGCAGGGGCCGTTGTCGCCGGGACTCCACCAGTTGGATTTTGCGGAGAGGTAGTAGATACGGTGCTCGGGGATACCGAGCGACTTCCACACCGCCGCCGCCTCATCGTCGCGCGGGGCGTGCTCGTTGCCGCCAAAGACGGTAACGTAGAGGCGGTTTACATCGAGGCCCAGACCCTCTTCTTTGGAAGTGAGAAAATCATAGCTGTAGCGGATCGCCTCGTCTTTGAAGTAATCGCCGAGCGACCAGTTGCCAAGCATCTCAAAGAAGGTGTCGTGCGTTTTGTCGCCCACCTCTTCAATATCCTGCGTGCGGACGCACTTTTGTACGTCGGCGATACGCCTGCCGGCGGGGTGCTTTTCGCCCAGGAGATACGGGACGAGCGGTTGCATACCGGCTGTGGTAAAGAGTACCGAGGGGTCATCCTGCGGTACAAGCCCTGCGGAAGGTATGATGGCATGGTCGCGCTTCTCAAAAAAAGCCAAGAACCGCCTGCGTATTTCAGCTGATTGCATATGGAATATCGTAACATGGGTCATCAAAAAAATATACACGGCCCTTGCAATATTTTTCACCCCATGCTACCTTTTTTCCAACACTAACGGGGGTTGTGTACGAAACGCTTCGGCGCGGAGTACACGGCCCCCGTTTTTGTTGTTTGTTCTTTCAATAAACTAACGATGAGGTAGATGTTATGAAACAGAGATCGATATCTCTTGTCTTTTTGACTCTTCTTTGCATGCTTCTCTCCGGAGAAGTATTCGCAGTCCAAACAAAGCCACCGAAAAGTACGAGTTGGTATGTATATACAACTTCTGGTGAAAGTGATTCGACCTTATATACATGGATGTATAACAAGGGGTACGAAGCAGGTCAAATCGACCTCAATACTGCGGGGACACAAAATAGTGTTGCCGTTCTTGATTTCGGCCAACCTTGGTATCAAAACAACGTATATGGAACATGGAGCTTTAACGGAACATATGGAAGATTCGTCAGCGTATCGGTTATCAAGGAAGCTGTTAAACAATTCTCAAGCGGATACTATTGGGGTGCCGGCAGTGACACATCATCTCAGATGAGGGTGGTTATAGGAACAAATAATTATGGTTCCTACACCACCTACGCCCACGGCCAAGCATGGATCCAACTGGTAAAGGACGCGACAACCGCTGTCAGTTCCTACGCAAGCCAAGTTAGTGTGCGAGGCGGAAGTGATATCGAGATCGGCTACTCCGGCCCGTCAACTGCCTCCTTGTGGGTTAATGGATATGCAAGCGGCTTCTCATCTCCATATTATCTGTATAACTATGGAGATGCCGCAGGATGTCCGACAAGCGGCACGACGAGCAGTCCGGGAAATTGCGATAACGGCTGGACGCAAGATGATGTCGAGTATGTCTCGTGGGGCGCGTCTCCGATGTATCCCCTGCCTGAGATATATTCAACTGCGGGAGGCAATGCCAAGCAGTGGCAACAGATCGCACTCTACTCATATCTGGCGTATAGTAGTGATATGGTAGTTTTGGCACCGCTCTCACAAAGCGCCGCATGTGCTCAAAGGGGCGGGTGTTCGGGGACGAACAATACGCCGCAACAAGCATGGAATCAGCTTTGGACGGAGCTCAACTCTGATAGTCGGACGGCCCAAGATATGCAGTGGTCAACCGATATCAAATGGCGTCAGTAACAAACACTTCACGCGGAGAACACACTATGCGAAACAAACTCAAGATCATCACAGTGACAACACTCGGCTTCACGGCGGCTATTGTCACCGGATCGGTCTTTGCGTATGACCATATATGTAAAGACCCTGAAATTGAAATTCTTAAGGAACTTCAAGCAAAGGGTGCGACAAGTCCGCAAGATCTGGAGAAGCTCAAGGATCTTCCTGACCTTGAGGCGGCTGAAGCAAAGCGGTGCAGGTATCTAAAAAACCTCACCGCCGCCGACAAGGCGCGTATTGTCGAAGAAAAGCGGCTGGGTCATGAGGCGCGGCTTAGGGAGATAGAGGAACAAAGAGCACAGGGACTTATGGATCCTGTCCCGCTTCCACCAAGCCCATTCAAAGGAATACTGGATGCCAAGGATGTACCTTTTCCCTTCACCGACATACATCCCAAAAACTTTGGTGCTCTTAGTTTTTGGGGAGGTGCGGTAGATGAAGATCAGGTAGATGTCTTTAGCGGTTATGATCCAAAGGAGCCATTGCAAGGTATGGTCCTCGTGGGAGGAGTGGGGTATTATCTTACCCCAACCAAAACAGGCCCGCTTATGATCATCTCGGAAAAGGACGGCATCCTTACCTTGCGCTCAATCGCAGGTCGGTATGAGGTCTACCATATCGAAGATGACACACGCGAGCATGTGCAAACACAAGGCGGCGCGGAATATCGTTTCGATATTCGCACACGAACGTTTGTTCAGTAAATCAACACCACCCCCAGCCAATGCTGGGGGTGTTTTTTATGTCATGTGGAATATCGAACGCATCGCCGCGAATTTCAGATTTTTGAGATAGGCACGAAAACACTAAATACAAACTATTGAAGTTATCAAAGTTGAACTTCTCTCAAATAGAGGCGCCCCCTGCAACTACCGCACGTCCCCCGCTCCATTGAGGGTACTGTAAAGTTTGAAGTCCAACTTCAATCAATTGGGGTTTTACGCAAAATATTCTGGCAGAAGACTTGACTGACGTACGATGGAGCGAAATGTTCCATGGGGTATCTGTTTTCTGTTGGCAGGAACGATCACGGTAAAAACTTTGTTTCCTTCATACTTGCGCATTTTGATATGACTTCCTTTTTGCGCGACATACAAAAATCCGTACTGTTCCAAGGTACGGATGATATGTGCCGATGAATACAGTTTAGGCATAGGACATGACCGTCGCTATGATCTCGGGGCGTTCAATCTTGGTAATATCGGAGGCCTTGGCATCCTCGAGATACAACATCATCGCTTCGTGAAGATTGGCGATCGCTTCTCGCTTGGTGGCACCAAAACTGGATACATCGATATTGAGCGACTGCGCAACGTAGTGCTTACCCTCTTTCCAGACGATGTTTTTGAACGATGCTTTTTTCATGATTACATAGTAACACTGCACATACATTTTCACCAACTATTGAAGTCGGACTTCAATAGACGAGGAGGAGTTCCGAGCACAAGCCCTGCGGAAGGTATGATGGCATGGTCGCGCTTCTCAAAAAAAGCCAAGAACCGCCTGCGTGTTTCAGCTGATTGCATATGGAATATCGTAACATGACACACTCAAAAAATATACATTTGACAACAAAATCCAATCCTGTAGTATGTGGTTTATGGGGTTCGTCACATACCAGTGGCGGCCCCTATTTTTGTTCCTTTCTACAACACAACCACCAAAGGAGGTTGATTATGGGTTTTTGGTCAAGAATCTTTAATTCCGATTCTGAAGGAAGCACGACACGAGTTCGTGTAAAAAATTCAGATAATTCCAAAGTGCGCGGTGATAAGTTTGGGCATACCGATAAATCGGGAGGTCATACTCATCGTTCATACGATCTCGATACCTCGACAGGCCGTTATCGAGAGTATGGAGGGGGAGAAAAATCAGATGACCGGCACTACAATAAATAACAGGGGGTAGCTTCCTAAACACCATCATGCGATGGTGTTTTTTGTTCTTTCAAATCGTGCTCATAATCTTCGTATACTGAGAGGAGAAACTCTTTTGTTGTTGTCACTTCTCCAAGAATACGCGCCCCTTCGTTATTAAAATAGGTGTTGAGTGTCTGCCATAGTTCAAAAGCGACAGACAAAGGTCCTGGGTGGACTACCTTTTCACCATATTTTTGAATAAGTTCCGTATTGAAAAAATGCCGAGCGCGCATTTCGTCCCCGCTTTTAATCATCTCGATCACACGAGAGATATCGGTGTGAAATAGAGTGAAAAAGTCATTAGGATTATCTATGTGAGTCGCTTGCATATGGAAATATCGTAACACAAACCCCTTGAGAATAAGGAGGTTGTATTTAATCATCTTAAATAATCTTATTTAATTTCCACACCCCTTCGTGAATGTCCCAATAATATACTGTTTCATCATCTCCTAATCCATAGACTGTATCATCCCTTCCACCAATATCCCCAGAATCACTATTACCACTCGTTGCAGATATAGCTATGATTTTAATGTTTTTTGGTTTCATTTCTTTTTTAAGAAGTTGCGGTTTCTGTTTCATAGAAACGGATGGCACTCATCATATCTTCCCCGACGGCGCGCCAATCATTTGCAAGTGCGCGAGTATCCGCTTCCGCTTCTGTATGAGATGCATTGTACTCTTGGAGGGTAGTGCCAAGATCAAGAAGCCGCGCGGCACCTTCCAGTGCTGAAGGTTCGGCAAAAAGCCTACTGAACATGTATGTCCTTTTCATGTTTTGATACTACCAAATAGGGGTACGTACTACAACTACCGTACGTCCCCCGCTCCATTGAGGGTATTGCGCTCCATGCGGGAGGCGAGTTTTTTGATGTTTGCATGGGCAACTTCGTCGAAGGGTACGCCGATCTCGGCGGCTATCTGCGCCGTGTACCAGAGGATATCGCCGAGCTCGCCTATGAGTTGCTCCTTGCGCTCATCGGTGATAACTCCCCCGTCGTCGCGAAAAATCTTTTTGACCTTATTGGAAAGCTCCCCCGCCTCCCCCGCCAAGCCAAGCATGGGGTAGACGATAGACGAGCCGATTTCGGGATAGAGGGCGGTTTTGCGCGATGCGATTTGGTATTCTTCGAAGGTCATAGCGGTAGTAACACCCACTTAGGACTCCGAGTCCTAAGTGGGTTGGTATGTTTTATAGGTTATTTTCTGGCAATGGCTTTTTGTGCGGCTGATTTGATGGCATAGACATTCATGCCGTAGTGGTGGATCAGCTCATCGGGTTCGCCGGATTGGCCGAACTGGTCGTGAACGCCGATGAACTCCATGGGGACGGGGTGGCGGCGCGCCAACACCTCGGCGACGGCGGAGCCCATGCCCCCCGCCACTTGATGCTCTTCCACGGTAACGACGGCGCCTGCACGCTGTGCCGCGGCAACGACCGCTTCCTCGTCCATGGGTTTGATCGTGTGGTTGTTGATCACAATGGCGCGCACTCCTTCAGCCGAAAGTTGACTTGCGGCAAGCAGAGCGTTGTGTACGAGCGAACCGCAGGCGATGATGGCCACGTCGGGATACTCCTCTTCCCAGAGGGTGATCGCCTTGCCTATCGCAAAGGGCGTCTTCGCCGTCGTGAAGACGGGGGTCTTCTCACGACCGAAACGCAGGTAGACGGGGCCCTTCGTCCCCGCCGCCGCAATCGTGGCTTTGCGCGCCTCCTCGCTGTCGGCGGGGACGACGACCGTCATGTTGGGCTGTACGCGCATAAGAGCGATGTCTTCAAGCGCTTGATGCGTGGCGCCGTCGGGGCCGACGGAGACGCCCGCGTGCATGCCGCAAATTTTTACCCCGACGTTGTTGATGGAGATGGTAGTGCGGATTTGCTCGTTGTTGCGCCCCGGGCTGAAGGTGGCATACGAGGCGATGAACGGCACCTTGCCGTAGTTGGCGAGGCCGGAGCCCACGGTGGCGAGGTTTTGTTCGGCAACGCCGATTTCTATGTAGCGTTCGGGGAACTTCTCGTAGAACCAATGGGAGCGGGTGGACTCCATAAGGTCGGCGCAGACAAGTACCACGCGCTCATCGCGCTCGGCGGCTTCGACGACCCCTTTGCCAAAGCCGTCGCGCGTCGGCGCCATGACGGGCGTCTTTGCATTCATGGCTTCGGGTATAAGAAATGCTGAGAGAGATACCATAGAGGATTAAGAGCTTTTATGATCGGCACGCAACGTCGCGCCCGCGGCACGCAACTCGCTCAAAAAACGCGCCGCCTCATCGGGCTTGGGGGGCTTGCCGTGCCAGAGGTAATCAAACTCGATCTCGGCGACACCGCGACCGGGTATGGTGTGAGCGATAATGACCGTGGGTTTTTCGTAGACCGCCTTTGCCTCCTCGACAGCTCCGATGAAGGAGCGCATATCGTGGCCATCCACCTCGATGACGTGCCAATTGAAGGCCTCAAACTTGTCGCGCAGGGGTTCAAGCGGCATCACGTCTTCGGTCATGCCGTTGATCTGGATATTGTTGCGATCAATGACAGCGGTGAGATTGTGCAGGGCGTTATTGCCGGCGAACATGAGCGACTCCCACGTATTGCCCGCCTGCAACTCGCCGTCGGACATGAGGCAATATACGTGGAATTTTTTGCCGTCCATGCGGGCGCCATAGGCGATACCGGAGGCTTGGCCAAGACCTGAGCCGAGCGGACCGGAGGTCGTCTCTATCTCGGGAAAGCGTTCGCGCTCGGGGTGGCCTTGCAGGCGCGACCCAAACTTGCGGAGGGATTTGAGCTCTTCAAGCGGCAGGTATCCGGCATGTGCCATCGTCGCATACCGGATCGGAGTGATATGCCCGTTTGAAAGAATGAGCCGATCACGCTCCTCCCATGCGGGATTTTTTGGATCATGGCGAAGAATATGAAAATAGAAGGCGGTGAAGATATCCGCCATGCCGAGCGGGCCGGCGGTGTGTCCCGAGCCGGCTTCAACGAGCATCTCGATGAGTGATTGCCGTATTGCATTCGCCCGCTCTTCCAACAATTTGATAGTGTCGTCGTGAATGTGCATGCGCTATGAATTATGAACAAGGTGTGATGCGGGTGATATAAGAAACCTTTTGTTTGCATCATCCCTGCACCACCGCGGCGTGGAGTGTTTCGATCGCTTCGCTTATATCGGGTGCGTCAAAAATATATGACCCCGAGACGAGGAGGTTGGCGCCCGCCTCAACAAGGAGCGGAGCGGTCTCTGGCGTAACTCCCCCGTCAACACTTATTATAACCTCAGGCGAGGCGGCGCGTATATGAGCGACACTGCGGATAACTCGTTCGTCGAAAGGTTGACGCTGATACCCTATACGGGCGATCCCCATGCATTGGACGACATCAATATGCGGTATCCATTCGTAGATCGCCTCCACGGGCGTTTCCGTACCGATGGCCACACCAAGCGACAAGGGCTTCGCCAGGGCTCCGGAATCATATACCTCCTCGCGATACCGCAGTAAGGCGGCGAGAGCAGTGCTTGGATCATTCAAACTCTCATAATGTACGATGACGCGCGAAGCACACGCACCGACAAAGCCCGGGATGATGGCAAACGGATCGACAACCATAAGATCAATCTCATAATCCAGTTCTTCCCACGCCGGAAGACCTTGATCCGATGCAATGAGCGCGGGGAGCAGGGCGACATCTTCGCTGTAGGGCCAGCTTTTCTCGGGCACAAAACGGCCGTCCATCACATCTAACTGAACAGTCCTCACCAACCCGACGACCGACTCGGCCTTTTCGCGCAACTCATGAAATGTCGTCGGCATCATCGCCGGAATAATCTCTATCATATACAATTTCGGACGTCGGATGTCCGAATATTAGCGGCTGTCTAGTTTGCGGATGCGGCGAACATGGCGCGCATCGCCGGAAAATTGGGTTTCAAGCCATAGTACGGCCGCCTGCTTCGCCTCGTCTTCGTCTACAAAACGGGCACCGAAAGAAAGGATATTGGCGTCGTTGTGTTCGCGCGAAAGGCGAATGATGTCTTTTTTCCCGCCATAATATACGGCGGCGCGAATACCCTTCACGCGATTTGCCGCCATCGCCTCTCCTTGTCCGGAGCCGCCGATCACGATACCGCGCGCACTGTGCGGATCGCGCGCCACATCCTCCGCCACCTGAAACGCAAAGTCCGGGTAATCATCGCCGCTGTCATATATCTCAGGACCTCGATCTATGACCATATACCCATGATCCGCAAGATACGCTCCCAATATATTTTTGAGTTTGAAACCCGCGTGATCTGATGTGATGAAGATGGTCATGGGTGAGTAGCGAGTATGAAGTAGACAGTATGCGAATATGACAGGAGGAGGGAGCACCTTTCAACCGATGTATCGCCCCGACTCGGCAACATGCTCTACGAGAGCGTAGGTGTATCCCATTTCGTTATCATACCACGCAAGTGCCTTGACGAGGTTGCCGCCGACGACACGCGTGAAAGACAGATCGGCGATGGATGCGTGGGTGTCCCCGATGATATCGGATGAGACGATCGGGTCGGTCGTCACGGCAAAGACGTGCTTCCACCGCTCTTCACAAGCCGCCGCCGTCAAAGCCGCATTCACCTCCTCGACGGTCGTATCCCGCTTTGCGACAAAGGTCAGATCAACGAGGGAGCCGGTTATCGCGGGAACACGAATCGCGATCCCGTCGAATTTCCCAAGAAGCGAAGGGAGCGCCTCCGTTACTGCGATTGCCGCCCCCGTTGAAGCAGGTACGATATTTTGAGCAGCCGCGCGCCCGCGCCGCATATCCTTGGAGGCCGGGCCGTCTACGAGCGATTGGGTCGCCGTGTAGGCATGCACAGTATTGAGAAGGGCCTTTTCGATGCCGATGGCTTCGTCCAAGATTGCCATGACCGGACTCGCGGCATTGGTGGTGCACGATGCGTTGGAGGAGATATCGCACGTCTTGAGTGCTCCTTGGTTGATACCCATCAGCACGGTAGCTCCCGAAATACCGGCTACCGGCGCCCCCTCCACCGGCGCGGTGATGACGACGCGTTTTGCCCCCGATGCAAGGTGCGGCTGGGATTTACCGTAACTCGCAAAAAATCCGGTTGATTCGACCACAATGTCCACTTCAAAAGTCTTCCAAGGCAACTTCCCCGGATCACGTTCGGCGACGACGCGTATACGCCTGCCGCCGACGATCAGAAAATGCTGGCCGTCGTCTTTGTGGACTTCCACGGTGAAGGGACTGCGCCGGTAGACGGTATCGTAGGTAAGAAGATATGCAAGATTATCGACATCGCCCAGATCGTTGATGGCTACCACTTCCATGTCGGTGCGTCCGTAGGAAGCACGAAAAAATGCGCGACCGATCCTACCAAAACCGTTTATGGCGATGCGTAACTTTTTCATAGTTTCAGTGTACCACAAGACATAGTGTATTCTCTGTGGTATGCGGGGATAAAAAAGAGCGAACGATTGTATTTGTATCGGGATGCCGGGATTCGAACCCGGAGTCACACGAACCCGAATCGTGTATGTTAGCCGTTACACTACATCCCGTCATTTCCGCCATACTGCGGGTGCACCCTGGAAGGCTCGAACTTCCGGCCTCACGCGTGTGAAGCGTGCGCTCTAACCAACTGAGCTAAGGGTGCCGGTACATGAAAGTGGACCATAGCGGACTCGAACCGCTCACCTCATCCATGCCATGGATGCGCTCTACCAGATGAGCTAATGGCCCATTGCAAGGTATTCTGTATGGTACAACACGGTTTCCGCTCGTGCAATGTATTGAACACTACATAACATACCATGCTCATTACAACAACAACGAGGCGATAAAAAAATAAACGGAGACGCTTATAAGGTCTTGAAGAATTGTGGCGATGGGGCCGCTGGCATTGGCGGGGTCGAACTTCATACTGCTGAAAAGATACGGTACGACGAGACCGACAAAGACCGATGAAACGACGGCGCACAGAAGCGAGATCGAAAGGACAGCACTTACCTGCATATTGCCGTAGATACCAAAACTCATGACATAGACGAGCGCCGCGAGGATAAGCCCCATCAGGGCGACAATCCGAAACTGCCGCCAGAAGTAGCCCCGAAACAGGAGGGTCGGATTGACCGCCAAATCACGGATGATGAAGGCCTCCATTTGCGTCCCCACGGCGTCGGCGATATAGACGACGAGCGGGATGAAGGCGGCGATGATAAGATGCTGCGACACTATTGCTTCAAATTGGGCGATCACCGCCGCCGCGGCAATACCACCTGCAAGCCCGACAATAAGCCAGGGCAAACGATGCGTGAGCGACTGTAGGAGCGTAAGATTTTCTACGTTATCAAAAGCGCGCCGCGACATACCGCCGAAGCGCAGGAGGTCTTCGATCGCTTCTTTATCCAGAATGCGCAGGATCACATCGGATGCAACGGCGCCAAGAAGAATATCGTTCTTGTCTACGATGGGAATGGTCTTGAGGTTGTGCTTGAGCGCCAAAAAGACGACCCGCTCCTGATCGGTATGCACACGCGCATGCACCACCTCTTGCCCGGCAATAAGTGTGCGCACCACAATACTCTTGTCGGCTCTGAAAAGTTCACGGAGGGAAAAGGCGCCGATGAGTGTTCCTTTATGATCCACCACATAGATATAGTTGACCGTCTCGAAGGTCGATGCCGATCGTGCAAAGAAATCATAGACCTCTGCCAAAGTATCGGAGGCGTGCACGACGGGGATGGATGTCGTCATCACCCTGCCCGCCGTGTCGGGCGGATATGTATGTTCGGGACGATCAATCGACGCAAGAGCTATCATACCTCAATACTATCACACACGCCGATTCGAGTTGTTTTAGGTGGATAGATGCGGTACGATACCTTTTATGCGAAACCTCTCGTCGTTCAATGGATAGGACACAGGTTTCCGAAACCTGTAATGCAGGTTCGATTCCTGCCGAGAGGATAGAATATACGGAGTATAGTATAGTGGTAGTATACATCCATGGGGTGGATGCGACTCGGGTTCGATTCCCGATACTCCGACCAGTAAAGAATGCCCTGCCAGGGGCTTTTGTATTGGTCGAAGTAATCGAGCAATACAAAAGCAGTTTACTCGCGTAGTGTCCACAAAATAAAGACGCTATCGTTTACGATAGCGTCTTTATTTTGTGGACCCCAGCGGACTCGAACCGCTCGCCTCCTGAGTGCAAAACAGGTGCTCTACCAGATGAGCTAGGGGCCCAATGCCAATGGGAGTAGTATACCCTATTTTTTTTGCAACGCAAGTGTTACAACATGATCCAAAAAGTCTGATAATGAACACCCTACGGCCGCGAGAGATTTGGGAATGAGCGAGTGCTCAGTAAGCCCGGGAAGGGTATTTATCTCCAATATCTGGATACCACGGCGGGAGATAATGAAATCGGAACGCGAATAATGCCGCGCCCCGATCGCCTTATGAGCGCGTACGGCCATCTCCATGACCATACGCTTTTCGTCATCGCTCAAACTCGGAGCAGGGCAGAGTTCGCGGGTTGCACCGCCGTACTTTGCCTCATAATCAAAGAATGATGAGGCTGGCGGCGGGATGATCTCCACAGGCGGGAGCGCGTAGTGGCACTCTCCGCGAAAACCATCGATCACACCGCAGGTAACCTCTCTCCCCGGATGATATTCTTCCACAAGCGCCTCGACCCCCCGATGGTTATGATCGGCGAGTGCGCGGTGGAACTCTTCAAATGAGCGCGCAATCGCGATGCCGACGGAAGAACCCCCATCCACCGGTTTTATGATCGAAGGTTGGGGAAAGCGGCGAAAGAGATTGTGCGCGGTCTGTGCCGTATCTTCACCACGGCGCACGAGGGCGTAATACGGCGTCGCAAGACCCTCCATTTGGAAGACCTGTTTTGCAAGAGCTTTGTGCATGCCCATGGCGGAGGCGATGGCATTTGAACCGGTGTATGGCACGCGAAAGGCATCAAGCAATGTTTGCACCTTACCATCTTCGCCGTAATATCCATGAAGCGCATTGAAGACGACGTCGAGATGGCGCAAGATTCGCTCGGGGGTGTACGGGATACCTCCCATATGCCAAATACCTTTGCGGTCTATGAGAACATCAACCGGCTCGTATATAGCGGCTTTGAGATTACGCAAGACGGCCCCGCCCGTTTTGAGCGAGACATCATATTCATCACTGATACCTCCTCGAATAACACCGACACGTATTGTATGCATGAAAAAATTTCTTTAAAATGCCGACCAGCCCGGAGTGTAGATCCCGATTGTACACTCCGTGGGCGACCGTACCGGATCATAGAGAGCGTGAGTTGAGGAGACGGGCGGACACGAGATGCTCTCCATAGTACCGTGTACCAAGACTTTGTAATTGATACCGTTGGAGTTGTAGACATAGCATCCCGCAGGATCAATGGGTCGCGGATCAGTCGGGAGGACGGGAATGAAGTTCGGTGCCAAGTCGGGAATCCAACCGCCCGCTCCGCTTGCACCGTATGAACCGTATGCGGAGCAAGTGCCGCGCCATTCGTTGGTGATCGGGTAGGTACCGTTTTGGTCGAAATAAAATTCAAGCGCAACTTGCAATTGCCGTATATCGGAGACGCGTTTGGCATCTCGCGACTTGGTCCGCGCGGTATTCAAACTTGCCAGAACAACCGACGAGAGCACGCCGATGATGGCAATGACCACGAGGAGTTCTATGAGCGTGAATCCTTTGCGTGCGGAGAAAGATGATGAACGTATCATACGATAAGACGATTATTGCTTGAACGAGGCGACCGACGGCGGCGTGAGTTCTAAAAATGTTTTTTCGTCGGGAATCGGTTTGGTTCGCATACCGAAATAAAAGACACCTCCCGAGGTGATAAAAAGGCAGACAATGAGACCCACGAGTATGACATTTGCTTGCATCTCATCGGCAGCCATGCCATGATCGACCAAAAAACCGATCATACCCTTGCGCCGTCGCTCACGGGCGGGTGCCTGATAGGACATCGCGTCTTGCTCGAAGACTACGCCGTTGTCATCTCTAAAATCGTCCATGAGTGAATTGTACCACGACAACGAAGTCGGTAAAGGAATACTATCTCCCCGCAAAGACACATACTTTTTCGTTCACCACGCGCTCCACCGCTTCGCGTGCGGGGATCAGGAGTTTGTATGGAGCGACGGTCTTTTGCTCTTGCAACGAGCGTTCGAGAGCGTCGCGCCATGCCTTGCGGATCTCCGTATTGACATGCACGATACTGATTCCCGCGGCGATTGCCGAGCGCATGCCGGCATCGGTAATACCCGACCCGCCATGCAAGACGAGGGGCACACCGACCGCATCGCGTATCGCGGCAATACGCGCAGTATCCAAGGCCGGATTACCGACCCCTTCAACAATACCGTGTACATTACCAACAGAGGGAGCAAAGAGATCAACACCCGTTTCTTCGACAAACCGCCGTGCCTCCTCCGGCGCCGTCATCGTCGCAGGCGAAACACCCTTCGGTACTTCTGTGAGAAGCTCGGATGAGGTGCCAATGTAGCCAAGCTCCGCTTCAACAAGAATACACGGATTAACTGAACGCGCGTAGTCAACACATTGTGCGGTGATGCGCATATTCTCTTCAAAAGGCAATTTCGCTCCGTCAAATATCACCGAATCGCATCCGGCATCAACGGCCGCCGCAACCCCGTCAAAGGAATACGTATGATCGGCATTAATAAAAATAGGGTGTTTGAACTCATCTCGAATACTTCGTACGAGCGCCACCGCTTGTCGCAATCCGATAAAGGATCGCTCCCCTTCCGAGACGCCGATGATCACCGGCTCTCCCAACGCCCGAGCCGCATCGACAATCGCCCAGACAGCATCGATTGTTGAGACATTGAAGTGGCCGATTGCCTTGCCATGTGCCTGTGCGCTCTTCACATAGTCATAGAGTAGCATGCGTATAGTGTATCACTCACCCTCCCCTCATCACAAACACCGTATGTCTGCAATGCAGGAGGTGATGGATGCAATAACCTAAAAAGATGCACGTGCATCTTTTTAGGTTCCTCATTCGATAACACCGAACCGAGAAGAGAAACAAAAAAAACTCCCTTGGGAGTTTTTTTATGTGAAAGAGGAGTTATGGTCGGGCTACGAACCAGACACCGCCGACAGTATCGCCATGTACATCGCCAGGGACGTTATCTCCCTCGTAGTAGTAGAGAGGTATGCTGTGCCAGGTGTATTGATAAGCACCGAGATCATCGCGGTACGTGGTACCGATCGGGCCGCTTGTATACTCGCTTTCGGTGGCATACGGTGGCCATGCTTTCAAACACTCACCAACACACGACTCTTTGGTGGTAGTGTAGAGTGCTATTCCAGAGGAATCGGCAAGGTACGTTGGTGCTACGTTTGGATTATTAGAAAATCCCAAGACAATGACCGGCTCAGTGGGAGCGGTGTTCTCGGTAAAAGCCATTTCAGAATTTGAATTTTCCGGATCGAGCCCAAAATATGAACCAAATCCTGCGATCCAAAATATACCAATGGCGGCGATAAGCCCTACGGCAACGGCAATGGTCGTTTTTAGTTTAGGATATATCATATAGTATATAAGTAAGATGTACGCACGATTAGAGGTAGGCAATGTGAGAGGCCTCTCCGCTTGCTATAGTATATCACGACTCAGCCCTCCTGTTATGAAGCCATCCTGTGTATAACCCGCTGATCACAAAAAATCTTTGCTTCTTTTGCGGCGATGCGCCGCAATGGCAAAACGATGAGCCTCGCCGTTGGCGAGAAGGATGGCGCGCTCGTAGGTGCGTATGAGCTGCACATGGCCTTGTACAGCCTTCGGGCGGTGTCGCTCGTCCTTTACCACATTTACAATCGCCGGAGGTGTTGGTGTTTTTTCAAACGCTTTTTGCGCGATGCGCCGTTGGATGATGCCGCCGTCCACGACGATCATATCGGGCGATCGCCACTCCGTATGCGCGATACGTCGTGCAAGAATTTCGCGCAATGCGTCGGCATCGCTCCCCTTCTTTTCCGAGCGGATAGTAAAGAGTCGATACTCGCTTTTTTGCAGCTCACCGTCTTCGACGACCACCATCACGCCGACGGGCGCACCTCCCGCAAGATGCGCCACATCATACGACTCAATGCGGTATGACTGATTATTTTGACTATCTCTGCGCGGCTCCGGCTCATTGCGGATAAGTGCCACCTCGCGAATATGCGTGAGGGAAAAGATCGTCTTTTTTATCTCGCCGGCATCCTCAAACCGCCGTGCCTTGGCGGCGGTATCCATCTCGCGCTTCAGTTTTTGAAGCAGAACTTTTTTCTTACCCTCAAAAAAGAGGGCGACATTGCGAATCGTCCGCCCATACTCCCGCGCGGACACTTCACCCGTACATACGCCGGGGCATAGGCCGATCTGCCTATTGAAACAGGGTTTCGCCACTTTTTTTGCTGTCGGATCAAGCGGTGTGCAAGTATCGTGAAAGGGAAATATCTTGCGTACAATCGCGAGAGCGTCGCGCAAAACGCCGGCTTGCGGGAAGGGGCCAAAGATATGCTTTGTCTTTGCTGTAAACTTGCCCATTGTGATGTCGCGTCCGCGCACGATCAGGACACGCGGAAAGCGCTCGTCGGTGATAGCGACATAGTTGAAACTGCGATCATCTTTTTCGCGTACGTTGAAGCGCGGCGCGTATTTTTTTATAAGAGCCGCCTCGAGTATCAGTGCCTCCAAGACCGAGTCTGTCTCTTGCCACGCAATATCCCGCGCCGCCTCTACCATGTGCACGATCGCTGGAGAGCGCGCCTCGTCCAATCGTTTAGCAAAATAGCTCCGCAGCCGCTCGCGAAGAACCGCCGCCTTGCCAATATAAAGTATCTCTCTTCCCGCCATACCGCCCACTTTCCGTTCACCCAAGAAAAAATACACGCCGGGCGCGGTGGGAATTTTTTTGGATTTTAATTCGGCATGTTGCATACATCACTCATGCATGGCATGATATATTTTTAGAGTACTCCCATTTCTATTCACAGGCAAGCGAGGTTGCAGTATGTTGTTAGAAACATCGACACTATCCATCGTCGTGCAGACTTCTCTGGACGATAAAGTGCTGGAAAATAGGATTTCTCGGTTTGCGCAAAAGCACACCGAAACCCTACGACGTAGGGTAGAAAAAAATCGGCTGATATTTTTTGAACCCGACGATGAATACGGAAAACAGGTCGCCGAACTCTCTTTTCAGACACATTTTGGTGCTGATACATTGTTTTGGCACCCCTTGTTTGAAAAACTCACCGGCAGAATGCCCATATTCAACGCACCAGACGACGAAGCCTTCTGGAACAAGATCTTCCCCGCCGGCGCAAGCATACTCAACAACATGCGATCTCACCACCCAAGTACCGTGGGAACGTACCAATACCCCCTCCCCGATCTTCTCGCGTAAAAGAACCCTAAAAAGACACGCCCCGCGTGTCTTTTTTTACCCCCCAAACGCCTCGCGTATAATCGCCTTTTCCAAATCTTTGTAGCACTTCACCGTATCTCTTCAAGAGCCTGCGCCACGGTCGCCACCGGTGCGACAAAAGCGACGTCGTCGAGCTCGTCGAAATGCTTGCGCCCGCAACGTATCTTGCGTTGCTCGGGTAGTGGCAAATCTTCAAAGCGATCGTGCCCTTTGGTCTCTGCCACAAAATATACGCGCGTATCTCCCACAACCACCAACCCTCCCAACGTCGTTCTTTTCGGATTCACAATCCACCCGCCCCTCAACAAAAATCCCCGGAAACAACTCCGCGAGCTTTCCCCTATTCTCCGCCAGCACATCGGGCGACGCCCCCTCTTGCCTATTCGGCGCGCTATTTTCCCGGTCTTTTTGAGTCATAATGGTTGTATTGTAACATACTCAATAGTGCGTCAAACTACATTGACGCAACCTTCCTAAATAAACAACCTCGCGGCAGAGCCGACGGGGTGAGGGCTTCGCCAATCTTCTCCGTTAGTATAACAATGTTTTGCTTCAGCGTCAGAGGATTAAGCCTGACATGCTCGGTGCGCAACCTTTCCTTTACCTCCTCAGTAACATCATCTCGTTCAAGTATGCGTTGATAGGGTGTCTTGGGTACTCGTTCAAGCACACGTCTGTACCGTGCGCCAACCCTCTCTTTTGAGAGAGTTCTCTTCACTGCTTGAAAGTGGTTCACATACAGCGCAAGCACTCCATATAGTTCGTTCATGAGATCAACAATCTCACGACGATCAAAACGTGTGTAGCCAAGATACTTGCGCACGACATGCCCATTACGTTCTTCCACAAAGCAATTGTCATTCTTTTTTCCCGGTTCAGATCGTGCCAGCTCAATACCCGCGTCATCACACCACCGCTTGCAATGCCAATTGATGAATTCGCCACCCGAGTCGGGATGCGCGTAGATACAGGGAAAGGGAAGTTGTTCTGTAATCGCCTTCATGCTCTCAACGGTCGCCTCTTCACCCTTGTTCCACTGTGCGCGCGGTACGATCCAGTATGTCGGCATATCGGTGTAGTTAACTGTCCATATGAAGCTTCCTGCCAAAGAATCTCCGCAGTGGGCGACGGTATCCAACTGACCCGACCCGATGCCGCGCTCATGCCATGGTCCCTTGTGTATCGGAATGATGGATTTGAGCGGTGATGGCTTGGTGCCGCTCTTACCTTTCCCAACGCGGTACTTTCTCTGAAATACTTCACATTTTCGGCGAATCGTCCGTCCGCTCATGGCGAGAAGTTTGCCTGTTGAAACATCTCCATGCCTCCACATATCATCGCGTTTCAGGATGGCGATATATTCACCGATGAGGGGGAACAGCAACTCGCCGCATTGTTGATTCGCCGCTTCCCACACATCATACAACGCCATGTCGACATCTTTGGTGTAGTAGGTGGGACGCCCCCTCTTTTCCACAATGCAAGGATCCTTTCTTTGAAGAACGCGGAATCGTCGTATTACCGCCTTGCGGTGCATGCCGGTGATCTCTGAGACGAGATCAAGAATCTCTCCTTTTCGGTGTTGTGCAGCCTTCCAATACTCTTCTTTATATTTTTTGAAAATATCGTTTTTTGTCGTCATGCGCATATGACGACTACGGTAACCTAGTTATGGACTATACAGGGTAGTGGGGGTAACAGTTTTTTTGGCCCATAACGTGGACGAGTACAACAAACCTTGATATCCTAAAAGTAAGTATTTCATCTATGAAAAAAGAAATCGAAGCAACTTACTTATCGGTTGATAAAGATGCCGTCCGTAAAAAATTAAAGGATGCCGGTTTTGTGTTACAGACTCCAGAATATACAATGCGGCGGAAAACCTTTGATTTTCCCAATATTAGTTTAGGGCAAAAGAAATGGGGGCGCGTTCGACAGGAATCGGACAAGGTGACTATGACTGTAAAAGAAATCCGTGGATCCGGTATCAATGACACATACGAGGTTGAGCTTGTGGTACATGATTTTGATACTGCATCTGCATTTTTTGAAGCGTGCAATATTCCTGCGAAAGCATTTCAAGAAAATATGCGTGAGGTGTGGAAGCGCGATGGTGTGGAAGCTACCATTGATACATGGCCAGGCCTTAATCCATTTGTGGAAATAGAAGCGGAGACGGAGGGAATGGTGCGAGAGGTTTCAGAAGAACTTGATTTTGATTTTGAAAAAGCAGTCTTTGGAAGTATTGATCTCGTATACGAAAAAGAATTGGGTATTCCTGCTGCAACAATAATCACATTGCCAGAAATTACGTTTGTAAATCCACCAAAGAAAAACGCCGCGTAAGTTCTCACTTTCGCGGCGTTGATGCTTGGTACCTTTAGGCATCATGTCCGATCCTGTTCGCAGAGTGTTTTGAACTTCTCAGCGAGTTCAGATTGAAGGAATTCACCCCATGGCATAAGTACCTCGGGTGTGTGTTTATATATGCACAAACGCACCCAATAATCTGTCATCCTGCGCTCAAGTCGGATACCGTAGAATCCCTCATAACACTGATCTTTGATGGAACACCCTTGACAGATTGCGTCAAAAAAATACTTAAACGCCATTTTTGTTGAGAAACGAAAACCTGAATCCGCTTCCCACAAAACTGTGGCATTTGAACTTCCGGCGCGTCGTTCCTCGGTAATGGCCTTAGCCCCGAGTGATTCACAGACTTCACGAATAACTTGCTGACTTCGTTCAATATTGGCCAAATCATTGAGTAGCCGAATATCGAAACGGTGTTCCATCTGTAAGTCACTCAGTGCGTCAATTACTGTTCGCACTTGTTTGTATGAGCCATAAGCAACCGTGTTGACTCTCACTCGTAGTCCGGCCTTACTCGCAGCAACGAGATTTGCTCTTTGTGCATTGAGAGACCGAACCGCCCAACCAAACTCTCTTCGTCGAGTCTCCAACTGGAGAAAAGATTGCGGAGTTGCATCGTGGATGCTCACAATCACTTTCCGCAACCCAATATCCTTCAGTTGAGCCCATGTATCGACCGGTAATGGTCGTATGCCGTTGGTAGTAATATTGATGTCGGATGCCTTGATCCCCTCAATAATCTCATAGAGATTGGGATGGATCGTCGGTTCTCCACCAGTCAACATCACTTTACTGATGTTAAGCGCACCAAGAAGACTATGGACGCACCCGAAGAACGCGGACGATGGCTCTATCGCACCGATCGTCCTCATGTCGCCTTCTTCGTTACAGAAACTGCATGTACGATTGCAAATTCCAGTCATCTTGATGCGCAGGGCAGGATCACTAATCTTTTGACTCATCCTCTCCTCCCGTCGTTTAAGGTTGAGTTGATCCACATCTCTGCTTGAGATGCGACATCCTCTCTTGCGAGAGTACTGCTATCGAGACGAAGATTTGGAATCTGACGTATCTCTTCCTGTTGAAGAAAAGGATCTATACGTTGGTGATACAACCTTCTTCTTTTCAGGAGTTCGTCAATTCCAACATCGTCTCTCTGGGTCATGTTTACATTATGTCTCGGACAAACATCACCGATGACACCAGGAAGGTGGCAGACGGGACATTCTCGTCGAATACCTAGACGCATGATGAGCGTCAGCTCATCAACGCACAACTCGATTATACCCGCCACAAGAGCACTCCTAGACATTACCCTGAACTCATCAATAGAGATTGGATAACCTGAAATAATGTTCAGGACACCATTTTCAATAGCCCCTTTGATCACCTCATAACCAAGTTCAGCGGGGATAGGACATTCTCTGTCCAGTAGAAACTGGATCTGTGCTCCAAGACGAGTATGTTGTTTGATCTCATCGCGCCTAAGATCACCGAATGAAATATATCGACAACCAAGTCGCGCGCTAAGATTTTTACCAAGGGTGCTCTTA
Organism: uncultured Candidatus Saccharibacteria bacterium; assembly: GCA_964348495.1. GTDB lineage: Bacteria > Patescibacteriota > Minisyncoccia > Phycocordibacterales > UBA2135 > CAYGCZ01. The sequence continues at coordinate 12,851 of CAYGCZ010000007.1, read as the reverse complement.
CCTGCACAAGTTTTCCCACACAAGCAAATCAAAGTCGGCTTCATATATACCTCCTTCAGGAAATGGAAACGATGAACAGATGCTTTGTCGTCCCCTGGATTGTGATTTCAACCTCGTTCCCCTCTGTCTTGCCCAATAAGATGTGTGCAAGCGGTGCTTGGATTGTCAGTATTGAATACTGTTCTCCATTCACCTCATACATATTTCCTCCGCCCACAGGGAGGAGGAAATACTTTGTTTTCACGCTCGTATAAACATCTTCAACTTCAACGATCGCGCCACCCGAAATTTTTCTGTTCGCGGCAAGTCGCATTTGCATGGATTTCAGAGTGGTACGTTGCGAAGATAGTTCTTTGATTCTAGAGGCAAAACCACCAGCCAAGTATTGAGCTTCTTCCTTGAAGGTGTCATATCGAGAAGCCATTGCACCTTTGTGCGCTTTGGATTCCTCAACCGAATCCTTCCTTCCTCGTTCAGCAGTTTCGATCTGGCTCTCAGTATCGGCTATCGCCAAATCAAGAAGGGTTTCTTTAACACTCTTCATCTCACACCTCCTACGGTGTTTTGGTTGATTTAAGGAACGCGCCCTACTCAAGATGAGTAGTACTGTGGGCAGTATAGCAGAGGGAGATAAAATTTTTCTAAAGAAATTCTAAAGTTTTTCTAGAGGGAAAAGGGGCGGTGATATGTAAAACATCCTCTTCATAATCAACCTAGCTATCCTGCCCTTACGGTAAAAAGATGACTACCCCTTTTTCTCAAGGACAATCCTCCGCAAGGAGGTTTTTTATTTATCACACTACCCCATCTACGCAATTTTCAACTCATCCATTACACTTTACCGACGGAGGTAGTTGTTCTACTTTTTCAATTGACGTGTTTGAAAAAGCCCCCCGCCCCTTTCCATCTCGTAATCCTGTCCAGTGGTAATAGAAACATTGATTGAATGTTTTATTTAATAGTGGATCCAGATATGATACACGCATCACAAAATATTGAGTTGGCATCTCGTAATGCGCTGATATGGTTTTTGTGTAATTCGTAGATTTTACGCCCTGAAATATATCATTGGCTATTTTGAATTTAGATTGATAAAAGGGGGTATTGTTAATTGGATCTGCAAAAACACTAAAATCAACTTCTATATTTTTTGCGGGATTAATCCCAACATTTTCTATAGAAAAAACTAAATCAATGTCTTCTGTAGATAGTGACGACTTCTGAGCCCACCCATCTGTAATACTTATATATGCTCTCTTACTCAAAAGTTCTTGCTGAAAAATACTGGCTACTTGAGTAATTGCTACGACTGCGCAAACAGCAGAAATCATTGCTGCTACTGTCGCAAGAATATGTGTATTTTTATGGTCCCTGAACCACTCATTTATCTTCATATGAACACGAGAAAGGACTAACCATAAAGTTTGATATTTTTCATTCTCCATATTATGATGGCATCCAAATTATAGTGATTAGTATTGTATGTCTTGCCATCTGTGGCAGTTATCCGGAATTTCCGGATAACTGCCACATCATTCAGTTCCTTGGTTTTAAAGATATTTTTGAGGTGTTCGTTGACCGTACGGACATTCACTTCAAACGCCTTTGCGATTTGGGCCTGTGTTGCCCACATGGTTTCTTTATCCAAATCACCCCGCAACTCAATAGCTCCGTCTTTTGTTTGGTATATCACCATTTCTGTGTGTCCTTTTTCAATCATAGTGTCAGTAAGTATACAACACTTTGTATAACCAAACACACTTTTGCAGTCCGACAGCAGTTGTTTATTTTATTTCCTCCCCAGCACCTTCTTTAAGTACTTGCCCGTGAGCGATTCTTTGACCTTCGCCACGGCTTCGGGGGTGCCTTGGGCGACGACTTTACCACCCTTGTCGCCACCTTCGGGACCGATGTCTATCATATGATCGGCGCATTTGATGACGTCCATGTTGTGCTCAATGACAATCACCGAGTTGCCGCGATCGACGAGCTTCTGGATGATCTCGATAAGTTTGCGTACGTCTTCATAGTGCAAGCCCACCGTCGGCTCGTCCAAGATATAGAGCGTTTTGCTCTGGAGCGGGCGATAGAGTTCGGATGAAATCTTAACGCGCTGTGCCTCGCCGCCCGAAAGGGTCGTTGCCGACTGTCCGAGCTCAAGGTAGTGCAGGCCTACATCGGCGAGCGTCCGCAAGCGGTCGGAGATAGCGGGTACGTCTTCAAAAAAGGAGAGCGCCTCTTCCACGGTCATGGAGAGGACGTCGTGGATGGACTTCTTCTTGTATTTGATATCAAGCGTTTCTTTTTGGAAGCGCTTGCCGTTGCAGACGTCGCAGGTTACATAGACCGTCGGAAGAAAGTGCATCTCCACAGCGATAACACCATTGCCGGTGCACGCCTCGCACCGCCCGCCTTTCACGTTGAACGAGAAGCGCGCCGGCTTCCATCCCCTCGCCCGCGCTTCGGTGGTAAGCGCGAAGAGGTCGCGGATGTGCGTAAAAGCACCCGTGTAGGTGGCGGGATTGGAACGTGGCGTCCGCCCGATTGGCGACTGATCAATGAGCAGAGTGCGCGCGATATACTCCGTACCCGAGAACGACTCGCAGTTGTAGACTTTGCTGGTACGGTAGCGACGATCAAAGCGCCCCTGCAAGTTCTTGTAGAGGATCTCGTAGACGAACGATGACTTGCCCGAGCCGGAGACACCCGTTATTGCGCAGAGCTTGCCGAGAGGCACCGTTACGTTCATGTTTTTTATATTGAAGACGTTGCCGCCCTTTACCTTGAGCCCGCCCTTATCCTGCGTGCGTCGCTCGCGCGGCACCTCGATTGCCGCATCGCCGCGCAGATAATCCAGCGTAAGCGATTGGTGTTTCTTTTTGTCGGCGAGCGCCTCGTCCATGGGAGCCGCGACGATGACATTGCCACCGTGGATACCTGCGCCGGGACCGATGTCCACGATATAGTCGGCGGCGAAGATCGTGTCTTCGTCGTGTTCGACCACAATGATGGTGTTGCCTAAGTCGCGCAGTTCGGTCAGCGTCTTTATAAGCTTGTCGTTGTCGCGCGAGTGCAAGCCGATCGTCGGCTCATCGAGTACATAGAGTGCGCCGACGAGCTTACTGCCGAGCTGGGATGCAAGCCGAATACGCTGTGCCTCCCCGCCCGAGAGGGTGTTGGCGCGGCGGTCGAGCGTGAGGTACTCAATACCCACGTCGCGCATGAAGTGAAGACGGCTTTCTATCTCTTTCAAGATGGGCTTCACGATCTCCTTTTCTTTGTCCGAGAGGGAAAGCTCGATGAAAAAATCCACCGCTTCGTCGATCGTCCTGCCCGTCACCTCCACAATATTTGTGCCCTTCTCTTTGCCGGCACCGCCTATGTAGACATGAAGCGCCTCTTTGCGCAGACGCGCGCCCTCACAGGTCGGACATGGTTCAATGCCGTTGAAGTGGCGGGTACCCAAGCCGTTACATGCTTCACAGGCACCATGCGGCGAGTTAAAGGAAAAGAGTCGCGGCTCAACCTCGGGGTACGAGAAGCCGTCGTACGGGCACATGAACTTCGCCGAGATAAGACGCTCGCTCACGCCATCGGGCGCGTCTTCGTCGGGCGCTTGAAAACGCACCAGACCTTCCGTCTCCTGGAGGGCTCGTTCCAGCGCATCGCTCAAACGCTCGCGGGCGCCGTCCGGATCGTTCTGAAATTCGCTCACGTACATCTCGTCCACGACGATATCAATGTCGTGGCTCTTGGTGCGCGACATCTCGATGCGATCGCGCAGGTTTTTGGTCACGCCGTCGATGCGCACCTTGGCATAGCCCTTGCCCAAGAGGTCGTAGAGGAGTTGGTAATACTCGCCTTTGCGCCCCACGACGACGGGCGCGTAGATGCGCACCATCATCGTGTCGATCGGCACGCCCAGAACCTCCATTTTTTTGTGAGTTCCCTTCTTCACCATCGCCTGCGCCTGGGCGACGATAAGGTTCACGATCTCTTCGTTGGTGAGCTTTTGGATCTCGCGGTCGCAGGTGAGACAATGCGGCTTGCCAATGCGCGCAAAGAGAACGCGCAGATAGTCGTAGATCTCGGTGATTGTCGCCACCGTGGAGCGCGGGTTGGACGAGGCCGACTTTTGGTCTATGGAAATGGCCGGCGAAAGACCGGTGATCTCATCAACATCCGGCTTTTGCATTTGTTTGAGAAATTGGCGTGCATAGGCGGAGAGTGACTCGACATAGCGACGCTGACCCTCGGCAAAGATCGTATCAAAGGCGAGCGACGACTTACCCGAGCCGGAGAGACCCGTAAAGGCGATTAGCTTGCCGCGCGGCATCTCAACGTCAATATTTTTGAGATTGTGTGTACGCGCACCGCGGACGATTATTTTGTCGTGAGAGTTTTTTTCAGATTGTTTTTTCATATCACGCGAAACGCCCCTCGGATGTGCCCGAGGGGGATGGTGTGGCGATGACTTGAGGAGTATGCGCTACCACACAAAAACACTACCACAAAAAAAGTAAAAACAAAAGGCCGGTTTCGCGAAGCGAAACCGGCCTTCAACCCCTCTACCCTAGTGGCTAAACCCTAGATAAATCCAAAATGCCGCGCAAAGACGATGGTGCCGATGACCGCCGCGCCGCCGACATTGAGGAGGACGAAAGCCGCCATCGTATCCTTTATCTTGCCAATGATCGGATCATGCTCCGGATTGATCTTGTTGCACACATCCTCTATCGCCGTATTGACGATTTCCGAGGAGAGGACGAGCAGGATACAGAACACAAGCACCACCACCTCCCCCATGTTGAAATTCAGCCACCACGCGGCGAGAAGTACCGCCAACGTCGCCGCCACCTCTATACGAAAGTTGTACTCCTCCCGCCACACCGTCTTTGCGCCATTCACCGCCCACAAGAACGAACGATACGCTTTTAGAAAAATCATGGTGTGATTATAGCACGCCAACACCACCGCCTCTATGCACTACATGCTCACCACAACCCATACAACAATCCACCCAAAAAGAACCTAAAATAGTGCGACCGCACTATTTTAGGTTCCGTCATTTCCGCCTACACTTCGTACACTAATTTTAACGATCGTTAAAATGAGTGTCACGACAACTTCGGAACTCGCTCCGCTCGTACATACAGCGCGGCAGAGCCGCGCTGTAGTGAACCTATAGTAGCTCCTCGGCTCGGAAGTGAGAAAACTCCGCTTCGCTTCGTTTTATCACTTCACTCGCCCTACGTCGCTAATAAAAAAAATCGGTTCGCGTACGCAAACCGATTTTGTGTTCCCGATTATTTTTGTAAAAATTTTTCTATCTCCTTGTCGACCGCATCCATGTCAACTTTTTTACAGGGGAACAGACTTCTTCCATACCCTTGATCCTCTATCTCCAGTGACTTCCCCGTAAGCTCCTTATACTGTCTATCAATAGAGATAGAAGGGTCTGGGTCAATCTCTACTCCAAATACTTTCTTCCAAAATGTTCCTAACATTGTCCACCTCCTACATACAACAAAATTCTTTGCACACACTATCACAATCGTTGTCCTAACGCAAAAGATCAATCCCAATCTTCAAGTACCTCGCGCAATTCCTCACGACACGCTTCGAGTGTCTTGGCATTAGCCCACACACCTCTAACACCTTTGATCTCGCCAAAATACATTCCATTATCAAGCATTTTATATACCGTCTTGCCCATTTTTGTGTCTATATAGTTCGTTATTATACGTTCACTATAGTATATACGCTTACATACGTTTTTCCCCACCCAAAAGCGCCGCGATTTCATCGCGCAGGATGGCGGCGGTTTCGAAGTCGAGAATTTTGACGGCGGCGCGTGTTACTACTCAATATCCAAATATGAATGCGAGCCAATGTCGATCAAAACAAGCACGAGTTTGTCTTTTTGTATCTGATAGACAAGGAGCAGGTCGCCTTTGATGTGACACTCGCGATACATTTTCATATCGCCCGAGAGTTGATGATCGCGATATGAGGAAGGCAACATATCACCTCGGGACAACATATCTACCACCTCATCCAATCGATGGCGTATATTCTGCTTAAGCAATCCCGATTGTTTGAGACGGAGATACGACTTCTCGTACTTCTTGGTGGGAAAAGGGACGTATTTCATAGTGCCTCATTCCCCTGCGCCAGTGTCTCGATCCATGCGTGCATCTCCTTGGCTGATGTAAATCGCCTACCATGCTTCAATGCCTCCTCCACCTCCTTGTCCCACTCTGCGGCGATCTTTTTCTTGTCGATAGTTGGTGTAAAGGGCAAACCCTTATGAGTAACTACCTGCCGCAAGAACATATTGATACCCGCGGAGGTGGTAAGACCCAAGTCGGCAAAGACCTTTTTTGCCTTCCGCCGCGTCTCCTTATCTGTCCGTATGGTGATTGATGTATCCATATCTCCAGTGTATAAAATGTATGTACATTGTCAATACATCTACCGAGAACCAAAAATCATGCACGTGCATGTTTTTTGGTTCCGTCATTTCCGCCTACACTTCGTACACTAATTCTAACGATCGTGAGAATTAGTGTCACGATACCTATTATTCACCACCCCCGCCCACCAACGCCGCAATCTCATCGCGCAGGATGGCGGCGGCAGGTATGCTAATCGCCCCACTCTTTTGAAGAGATACCCGCCTGTCGGAGAATTTCGGAGAGAAGGGAGCGAGAAATATCGCCCGTATGTGGATTGGGAACGCGCACCTTTAAAGACTCTTTGATCATAAAGAGGTGGCGACCGCCCGAGTACGGCCCTTCAAAACCAAGGTCGCGCAGGCGTTTGATAAGTACCCGCAGTGAGATCGACTTAGGCATGAGTAAAGTCTTTGCGACGATCAAACCTGAGTGAAAATCCGGCAATTTTTTCTCCTGATCGAATATGGACGACGAGCCAATCTTCAAGCACCTCGCGCAATTCCTCACGACACGCTTCGAGTGTCTTGGCATTAGCCCACACACCTCTAACACCTTTGATCTCGCCAAAATACGTCCCATCATCAAGAATTTTATATACCGCCTTGCCCATTTTTGTGTCTATATAGTTCGTTATCATACGTTCAGTATAGTATATACGGTTACATGCGTTTTTCCACTCCCAAAAGTGCCGCGATTTCATCGCGCAGGATGGCGGCGGTTTCAAAGTCGAGGATTTTGACGGCGGCGGCCATGGCTTTTTCTTTTTCCTTGATGACTTTCTTGGGTGCTTTTTTGTAGCGGTCGCGGTCTATCGCGAGGAGCGTATTGACCGCCTTGCCATGCTCGCTCTCCAAATGCGCGACGATATCGCCGATGGCTTTTTTAATCGTCTGCGGCGTAATGCCATGCGCCGTGTTGTACTCCATCTGTACCGCGCGGCGGCGGTTCGTCTCGTCTATCGCGTACCGCATCGAGTCGGTTATCTTGTCGGCATAGAGGATGACGCGCCCGCTGACATTGCGCGCGGCACGGCCGATCGTCTGGATGAGTGATGTCTGTGAGCGCAAGAAGCCCTCCTTGTCGGCATCCAAAATACCCACGAGCGAAACCTCGGGCAAGTCCAACCCTTCGCGAAGCAGGTTGACGCCAACGAGGCAATCAAAAATACCTTTACGGAAATCGGTGAGGATCTTGATGCGGTCGATCGTGGTGATGTCGCTGTGGACGTACTCGGCCTTGACTCCCCGCTCTTTGAGATAGTCGGCGAGATCTTCCGCCATCTTTTTGGTGAGAGTGGTTACAAGAGCGCGTTCGCCTTTTTTTACCACCGCCTCGGTCTCGACGATAAAGTCTTTGATCTGGCCTGTGTATTCACTTGATGAGATAACCGGCCGCACCGTGAGCTCCGGATCAAGCAAGCCCGTGGGGCGGATGATCTGCTCGACAATATGGCCACCGGCTTTTGTCTGCTCATATTCATATTTTCCAGGTGTTGCCGAGGTGTAAACAACTTGTCCCACACGCTCTTCGAATTCCTTGAAATTAAGGGGGCGGTTATCGCGCGCGGAAGGAAGGCGAAAGCCGAAGTCCACCAAGTTTTTCTTGCGCGCCGCGTCGCCCGCCTGCATACCGGCGATTTGCGGTACTGTCACATGCGACTCGTCGATGATGGTGAGAAAATCGGGCGTGCCGTCTTTCTTTTTTGGAAAGTAGGCAAGGAGTGTGTCGGGCGCCTCGCCGGCATTCTTGCCCGAGAGGTGGCGTGAATAATTTTCAATACCGTTGCAGTAGCCCACTTCGCGGAGCATGGTGATGTCGTTCTTGGTGCGACGAGTAAGGCGCTCGGCCTCCAAGTTCATCCCCTGCTTTTTGAGATGTTTGACCTGCTCTTCAAGCTCGGACTGGATATTTTTGAGGGCAACCTTGAGCCGCTCTTTGTCGGTGACGAAGTGTTTGGCGGGAAAGAGGTAAAACGCATCGACTTCCCCGATGATCTCGCGCGTTACTTCGTTGATCTTGATGAGAGCGCCGATGGCACTCCCCTCCATTTCTATACGATAGATGGCACGTTCGTTGACGGGCATTACCTCAAGCGTGTTACCCACGACACGAAAATGCCCGGGCGTAAGGTCGGCCGTCGTGCGCTCAAAAAAGACGGCGACGAGGCGACGGATCAGCTCGGCGCGAGTGATAGCCATCCCTTTGGTAAGTTGGACATGCTCGCGTTCATATTCCTCCGGAGAACCCAAGCCATAAATAGCCGAGACTGAGGCGACGATGATCACGTCGCGGCGGGTAAGGAGTGCTTGCGTGGAGGCGTGGCGGAGGCGATCAATCTCTTCGTTGATCATCGCCTCTTTTTCAATATAGGTGTCGGTTGTGGGCAAGTAGGCCTCCGGCTGGTAGTAGTCGTAGTAGGAGACGAAGTAATGCACGGCATTCTCCGGAAAGAACTCGCGATACTCCTGCGCGAGCTGTGCGGCGAGGGTTTTGTTGTGAGCGATCACGAGGGTGGGCTTGTTGATCTCTGCTATCACGTTGGCGACGGTGAAGGTCTTGCCCGAGCCGGTTACACCCAAAAGCGTCTGGCGCGGTACGCCTTTCTGCACGCCCTTTACGAGCTTTTCTATCGCCTGCGGTTGATCCCCCGCCGGCGGCCAATTCGATACAAGCTTAAACCCTGACATGCTTGACATAGTACACTATTCAGTGTTGAATGGCAAAAGGATTTTGAAACTTTGAAACCAACACCCCCGCGTGGGGACGGAGTAGCGAGATGAAAAAGCAACAAGCTTTTATGTATTTTTTTGTTGTATCTCTTCTGACAGGATGCTTTGATCTCCCTCCAGAGGAGAAGGTGGTATGCACCCCGATAGATTACGGAAACGGGGTATATTATTTTCCCTGTATCGAGAAGGATTTTGGAAATGCTCTGAGCAAATTCAAAACAGAGCGTGAGGTGATATCAATCGCCTCCGATAATTATTATAGGACTGGACTAACAAAAGGTTATTTTGTTATTACAAAATAACCTGAAAACTTTTAACGACACACAATCCGGAAGCATCACGCTTCCGGTTTTTTCTTTTTCCCCCCCTCCCCATCTGTTTGAAGTGGGACTTCAAACAGATGGGTAATAGTGCTCTAAAATCTCTTTTTTGTATTGAAAAAAGGTGCCGTCCAGGATTGCTTGGCGCATGCCGGCAACGAGACGGACGATAAAATGCAAGTTGTGGATTGAGATGAGTGTGGCGGCGAGCATTTCTTTTGCCCGAACGAGGTGTGCGAGGTAGGCGCGCGTAAAGCGCTTGCAGGTATAGCAAGCGCATCCGACCTCAAGCGGCGAAAGGTCGCGCGTATGGGCGGCATTGTTGAGATTGATACGACCGCTTTTTGTATAGGCGCCGCCATTGCGCGCCATGCGCGTGGGGGCGACACAGTCGAAGGTATCGATGCCATTTTCCACACCGAGGAAGAGGTCGCCGATCTCGCCTATGCCGAGGAGGTGTCGCGGCTTGTCTTCGGGCAATATCTCGTTGACCCATCGCACGGCGGTACCAATGTCTGCCTTGGTGAAGGAACCGCCGATGCCAAAGCCGTCGAAGTCCATAACCCCCAGCGTATGCGCCGCCTCTTTGCGAAGGTCCTCGTACTTGCCGCCCTGCACGACGCCATAGAGGGCTTGGGGTCCGCCAAGCTTTTTGTGTTCATCCAAACTGCGCACCGCCCAACGATGGGTGCGCGCGAGGGATACTTTTTGACGTTCGTGGGGATCTTGCGGCGAGGTGCATTCGTCGAAGGCGAAGAGGATATCGGCGCCGATATTGTGCTGAATCTGCAATGAACGCTCGGGGGTGAGACGATGCGAAGCGCCGTCGATGTGAGAACGAAATGTTACGCCATCTTCATCCACCGAAGCGAGAGAGCCGTGCCCCGATTCGCTGACGGCGCATTCTTGACCTTGCGCTACCGCATCGGCGGGAGTTTCTTCGGTCGCCACCTTGCTCACACCCTTGCCGAAGGCGGCACCTAATGAAAAGACCTGGAAACCGCCCGAGTCGGTAAAGGTCGGGCCGTCCCATTGCATGAAGGAGTGCAGACCTCCGGCATCGCGCAGGAGTTCATCGCCGGGTTCTAAAAAAAGGTGGTAGGTGTTGGCGAGAACCGCCTGTGCGCCGATATCGCGCACTTGTTCGGGTGTCAGCGCTTTGACGGTCGCCTTGGTACCCACCACGATAAAAGCGGGTGTTTCTATGTCGCCATGCGGCGTATGGATGACTCCCGCGCGGGCGAGCGTCCCTTCACCCGCTTTTTTTGTGATGCTGAAACGAAACACATCTTTCATATTAACCTTTCATACTTTTTACGTACTCGTACGCCGAGGTGGCGGCGACACTTCCCATGGCGGCGGCGGTGATGTCTTGTTTGAAATGTCCGAAGTGATTGACAGTGTCGCCGGCGGCGAAGAGGCCGAGGACGTTGGTGCGCATCATGGCGTCCGTTTCTATGTACTTGGCCGCATCGAGCGTTACCCCGAGTGCGGCGGCGAGCGCGGTCTTCGGCTCGTAGCCGATCTCCACGAAGACGCCGTCTATGGGAAATTCGATGGAGCCGTTGTAGGGCTTGGAGAGAAGCACCTTCTCCAGCATCTTCTCACCGACGAGGGCGGTGATCTCTGTGTCATAGATAACCTCCACCATATCACCCAATGCTTTGAGATGTTCGAAGTTAATCGGCTCGGCGCGCAGTTTGTCGCCGCGCACAAGCATGTAAATCTTCTCGGCGTATTCTGCCGCAAGCAGAACTCCTTTGACTGCCGAGTCGCCGCCGCCGACGACGATGAGCTTGGCACCCGTGTAGGTTGGTCCGTCGCAGGTAACGCAGTAATGCACGCCGCGGCCGGTAAGCTCTTGTTCGCGCGGGAGGCCAAGTCGTCTATGCTCGGCACCTCCGGCAAAGATCACCGTCTTCGTCTCCAGCACTTCTTTGTCGTTGATCGTCACGAGAAACGCATCTTCTTTTTTTTCGAGTTTTGTAACCCAGCCGCTCTTGAGCATAGCGCCCACACCTTCGGCCTGCGCACGCATCGTCTTCATGAGGTCGTAGCCGTCCACCGCCGTAATGCCCGGATAGTTCTCGATTGTTCCCGCGGTCGCCGTCTCGCCGCCGAATTTTCCCTCCACAATGAGGGTCTTCAAACGATATCGCCCCGCGTAGAGCCCTGCGGCAAGCCCCGCCGCGCCTGAACCGATGATGATAGTGTCGTACATGGTTTTTCTATCATATCACTATCCCTAGGATGTTATCCACTTCGCGACCCTGCGACATGATACAGTGAGACTATGGAACATCGACTCGATTTTGTCGCCATCGGCGATATCACGACCGACAGCTTCATCCGCCTTTCGGGGGATGAAGCGACGGTCATCGAGGACGGCACCCGAAGCAAGAAGATTTGTTTCAATTTTGGCGACAAAATAGAATTCGATTTCGTCAAAGATGTCTATGCGGTGGGCAACAGCCCCAACGCCGCTGTCTCGGCAAGTCGCATAGGCCTCTCCTCCGCCCTCGTCGCCAACCTCGGCGACGATGCGCTCGGCGACGAGTGCATCGCCTCGCTCACACGCGACAAAGTGATAACCGACTTCGTCGCTCGCCACAAGGGCATGACGAGCAATCACCACTATGTCCTCTGGTATGGCGCCGAACGCACGATTTTGGTCAAGCATGAGGCGTACCCCTACACCCTCCCCGACATCGGCACTCCTTCATGGCTCTATCTTTCCTCTATGGGCGAGCATTCCCTCGCGCTTCATCATGATATCGCCCGCTATCTTCGGGAACACGATGGTATCAAACTCACCTTCCAGCCGGGCACCTTCCAGATGCGCTTCGGCAAGAACGAGTTGCGCGATATCTATGAATCCACCCACCTCTTCTTCTGCAACCGCGAAGAGGCGGCGCGCATCTTGGAGACGCAGGAACGCGATATAAAAATGTTACTCCAAGGTATCCACGACCTCGGCCCGCGAATCGTTGCCATAACCGATGGCCCCGACGGCGCCTATACCTACGATGGCGCGGAGATGTTGTACATACCCATGTATCCGGACATCGCACCCCCCGTCGATCGTACCGGTGCGGGCGATGCCTTCGCCTCAACCTTCACCGCTCTTGTGGCGCAGGGGCGCACGATTTCCGAGGCACTTATACGGGCACCTATCAACTCCATGTCGGTGGCGCAAAAAATCGGCGCGCAGGAAGGACTCCTTACCCTCGAAGAACTTGAAACCTATCTGGCGCAAGCACCGGAGTGGTATAAGCCGAAAAGTATATAGAATGTGAGTTAAGTAAGATTTCGTGGAGGTCGCTTTTTAAAAAAACACCTTAGTA
>CAYGCZ010000006.1:0-41304 GCA_964348495.1 uncultured Candidatus Saccharibacteria bacterium | reverse complement strand
GGGTCGCGAACACTTAGTTTGTTAGAGCGCGAAGCGCGAATAAAAAACTTAGTGATTCGTGACCAAGTCCCACGGCAAACGACCCCAAAGCGAAAGCTTTGGGGTCGTTGCATTTTGCGCGACCGAAGCGAGCAAACTGCTGTGGGGCTTGAAAATCGACAGAAAGGACAGGGTGGATAAATCCCTACGTTCTACGTGATGGTGTGGTATTATATGTCTATTACGTAGCTAATATAGTTATCTGTTATATGCTTACTCCACTTGAGGTAAAATATATCCTCGATATCGTTACCCTTCTTTTGGGCATCTATGTTGCGGTACAATTGGCACGATCGTCAATCGGTGGTACGGTCGGTATCGCCTTTCGTCTTATTCTCGCGGGCATTTTGATCCTCGGTGTCAATCACTTGCTCGATACCGCATACTTCGCCGATGCGCTCAAATCAGCCGGTCATATAAGTGATCTTTTGCAAGCGGCGATTGTTCATCGCCTCATCAACTTCATCGGTTTTCTTCTCATGACCTTTGGGTTCATGAAGCTTACAAAAACACCCAAATAATAAAGGTATTGTTTATTGATCCATCATGGAGCAGGGTTTTTTAGGAAGATGGGCACAGATTCTTTTCGGTAGCCAGGAGCCCAAAGAACGGATAGGATCTCTTTCTGAGGAGAATATCATAACGTATCTTCTCGGGTTGGTGAACCGCATCGATCTTATCGGAGACGAGGTCGATGAGTTTCGTCGTGCCAAAGCTGTGTGGGATATTCGCGAACGACGGAATCGTCTTACCAAGCTGTATTTTAGTCTGGAAGATTTTTTGATTGCAAATAAGCCGCTGGTCACCAAATACGAATTTGCGAGCAAAAATGAAGTGCGCAATCATGTGCGCGAACATGTACCGATTACGGATGTTGGCGAAACTCTCGCCCTTGTGTTTTACGACGAGAAACGTCAAATGGCGCATCTCTTCAACGTGGGGTTGCGCATGATTGTTCGCTATATATCGCGAACAATCGGCGAGGAGGAGCTTCGTCGCATCATTGAAGATGCGACTTCGGGGACGGTGCTCGCCGCCGCACCGATTGAACACAATGATTTCGTTCTCAAAAATATCGCCACTCTCATAGAGAATGCAACGATACAGAGTATCAAGAATGCCTATCGTCATGTGTATGCGGCACTTTTGAAAAAAATTACAGAAGTGTTGGGTGAAAAGACCGCTGTCAGCACTGCTCGTCAGATGTACGAAACAATCGCCGATGTATACGACAAAGATCTGCTGAGTCTGTTTCTTGACGTATTTCCCGAAGGATATCTTGAAGGTGAAAGGCTCGCCGTGTTAAGTCGTGAAGAACTTGAGATAAAAGTCCTCGAGGCGACAGAGGCGTTGCGCCGAGAAAAAGAGGGTGTCGAACGCAAAGTTATCGAGCGTACCCGCGATCTTCACGAAGAGGAGGCGCGACTTGTCGCCTCGGTCAACAGTCTTGGTGCAGGGTTTGCACTCTTCGACAATGCGCGCAAAACCATCTTGGTCAATAAACCGCTTAAGCACTTGTTGCGTCTGGATGTCGATCCGACCACCTTTAACACCCTCGCCGAGGTACTGCGGGGATCGTGTGATCTCAATGAGGTATACGATCAATGTCTTCGGGAAAAAAAGCCGATTCGCATGGATGAGGTGCGGTGGAACGGTGCCTATTTTCGCCTCCTTATCGCCCCGGTCATTATGATGGAGACCGACGCGACCGCCGCGGGCGCGATCGTTCTGATCGAAGATATTACCGAGGCAACGTTGCTGGAAAAAACAAAAGACGAGTTTTTTGCCGTCGCTTCGCATGAGTTGCGTACACCGCTTACCGCGATTAGCGGCAATGCCAAGATGATCAAGATTTTTTTCAAAGAAAAGATCAACGATCCCGATATCGTGGCGATGATTGATGATATTAAAAAAGCGAGCGATCGCTTGATTGGCATCGTCAATGACTTTCTCGACATATCGGCACTCGAACAAAAACGCAGTATCTTCAAAGAAGAACGCTTCGATATCGGCGAGGTATTGCGTGAGACGATACATCAGATACAGCCTCTCGCCAACAAGAAAGGCCTCACGGTTACGTGTATCAATCAAGATTCCACCATACATCATGTTGCCGGCGATCGTAATCGTGTCGAGCAGGTTATCACCAATATTATCAGTAATGCTATTTCATATACTGAAACGGGCGGAGTTACGTGCGAGATGGTTCCAAGACAAGGATTTGTCGATATCTTTTTTCGAGATACCGGAATCGGCATTCTTCCCGAACATCAGCGATTACTCTTTCGAAAATTTCAACAAGCGGGGGAAAATGTTCTCTCGCGTATGGTTGCCAAAGGGACGGGACTGGGGCTCTATATCTCGAAACTCATTATTGAAAAGATGGGAGGCGAGATTGTGTTGGAGCATAGTGAGCCCGGCAAGGGGAGCACCTTTCGCGTCTCATTGCCTGTGGTATAATGGGCTTTCATGGAACAAAAACCATACATTTACCTTATCGAAGACGATGAACTGATGGTCGGCATGTACGCCCGCCTCTTGAAGCTCTCGGGTTTCGAGGTGCAAGTCGCCATGACGGGCGAGGACGCTATGAAGCAATTTCTCGAAATGAGTGAAAAGCCGGCGGCTATAGTGCTCGATATTATGGTTCCCGGGGTGAGCGGATTCGAGATACTTGAGTATCTTAAGAAAGAATCCGTCCTCAAAGATGTTCCTGTCATCGTCTTGAGCAATTTGTTTGAACAATCGGATATCAATACTGCGATGAGGGCGGGTGCGGCGGCGTATCTGGTAAAAAGTCAAAACGAGCCGGATGATGTTGTCGCGAAGATTCGCGAGGTTTTGGTGGGGCAAGGTACATGATTTCGTCCGCATGTTCGACACAACAAGCACAACAACAGATCCCAAAAAATTGAAAAAATATACAGAATATAGTAGGCTGTTTTGAACATCCTTTGTAGGGGGTGGCGTTTCCTTATAATCTTCGCGAGACGTGAGCCGTTGTAGCTCAGGTGGTCGCGATGCGAGCAAGGGCGAGCATCGCGTTTCCTTATAGTTTTTGTTTCTTGAGCCGTTGTAGCTCAGTTGGTAGAGCATCTCCATGGTAAGGAGAAGGTCCCCAGTTCAATCCTGGGCAACGGCTCAAGGAACGAAAACTGTTGTAAGGAGAATGTCCCCAGTTCAATCCTGGGCAACGGCTCAAGTCTTGGGAAGGTAAGGATAAATCTGCTGTCTCCCCAGAGCCACCTTAGATCAGGTGCTCGCGATGCGAGCAAGGGCGAGCATTGCGTTTCCTTGTCATTTCACACCTTTATATTTTTTGTTGTCCTTTTGGAGCCACCTTAGCTCAGGTGGTCATATTCCGAGCAGGTGCGAGGGATATGTTTCCTTGTCATTGTGTATTTTTGGTGCCGATGTAGCTCAGTTGGTAGAGCATCTCACTCGTAACGAGAAGGTCGTCGGTTCAATCCCGACCATCGGCTCCAAAAATACATAATGGGTAACGAGAATGTCCGCAGTTCGATCCTGCGAGGTGGCTCCAAAAGGATAACGTTAGTATTCAGCAAACCACAAAGCGTATGATCTGTGGATATCCTTTGTATTCCTTATCGAACTGTGCTATCCTTTAAGGAGGGGTTTGGGAAACCGTTGGTTTCCCATGTGGATATAGAGCGGAGCTCCGATCAATACCCCGTCGGCTCTGCCGCGGGGTTGTTTATTTAAGTAACTTTAGGAGTTTATGTATGATAGTGA
This sequence comes from uncultured Candidatus Saccharibacteria bacterium, assembly GCA_964348495.1. Classification (GTDB taxonomy): domain Bacteria; phylum Patescibacteriota; class Minisyncoccia; order Phycocordibacterales; family UBA2135; genus CAYGCZ01. Next base: position 37,512 of record CAYGCZ010000006.1, on the reverse strand, counting down.
TATATAATAATAAACCGAGAGGTCTCCCTTCGCGTACTGTGAAGATGAAAAAACGAGGCACCCCATCAGGAGCCTGACGAAACGAAAAGCCCCGCACGCGGGGCTTTTGTATTGCCCATCGTCTTCGTAACTCGGCAAATCAGATTTGCCGAGTTAGTCAAACACTTCCAATTTGGTAAACAACCTCCCGCTTGCTATGGTGATGCTATGCAAGCGGGAAAAGAGGCAATCGCGGCACAGATAGCGGATAGTGAACGGCGCATGAATGCGCCGGATTTTTGGGCTGATATTGAAACATTACGGGGCATAGACATTAAAATAAAAATATGGTAAAAAAAATATAGAAAATTTTGTACTTGAAAAAGGAGATAAACATGAACCGAGAAGCAATTCTCAAAACTGTATGGGAAGAAAAGCGTGGAAAAAAGAATGTGCCCCGGAAAAAGGTACGACACTTGTCGTTGGCATGCCCGCATCGCCTCCTTCTGTGCATCAGGTTATCTACGGAGCTCTCAGTGTTATACGCGAGAACCTGGCAGTCGCTCGGCACTGGTCGGAAACATGGGGACATACCAAAGTTCTCGTACACCCTGATCTGAGTGCAGATTTTGTTTTTATGCCGAGGATCAGTAGTTTTCACAAACGTGGAAGTAAATTGAGTACCCGAGAACTTATTAATCCTCGAACGTTACTTGAGAATGATGAAAACATAGGTTTCTTTAAGTTACTTCTTAACGAACGTTCTATGTTGATTGAAGGAGTAATATTACAAGTGCTTCGGATGCTTGATGAGCTTATATGGTGTCGATTCTGGCATCTTAGTCAAACGTTAGAGATTGATCGTGACCTTGCGTACGGTCTCGCCTGTGGTGAGGTTCAAAAATTTGGCGTTGAATGCTGTTATGTATCGGAGCGGGACATCCTTCTCATTCGTGATCAAAATCCACTTACACCCCTACGTCTGTATGGAGACATTCATAAAAAAGGAACCATTCCCTTTTTAATTGGCGGTGTTATTAACCATGATGCGAATATCGAAGGAAGCCCTCAGATTCACGTGGATACCGATGCTGTTAGCCATATTTGTGCTCGTGCACTGACTAGGAATAAATTGCTTACGAACCCAGTTGTCCGGTTGCGCTATAGACACACAGCCGAATCACTAAGTGTTAACACGCCGGTTATGTGCGGGATCACACTTGCCAAGCAACTACATGTTGGTCACTTTCTATTACTTAGCCTTGGAGGTTTGGTGCGAACATGTATATCTTCAAAACACCCTCTTTACCTAGAATCAAATGATACAGGATTAAGGATTGAAAGGACTGTTATACGGATATCAAAACTTACGGGACGGAGTAGTGATGAGACGATGTTGGCATTAAGTGAAGAGAAGATCAACGCGGCCATTATTGAGTATGCGTATCAAACTCGTCATCTTACTGAAGTTGAAAGTGATGATGCTGTTGTTTGGGTTCCAAAACGGCCAGACCACAGTTTATTGTTTGCGATGCACCAACAGGTGAATACGCAACTTCAAGTGTGTGGTATTGCACCTACTCAAATAATCACTGATAGTTGGGCGTGTCATGATTCTTCGTTACCGGAGCTTTCCGCGCATAGTCTGGTGTTGGCTCGTCTAGGATTCTCATACGTGATAACAGAGCGGTCAGGTCGCGGGAAACGACTGATAGTGATTAAACACGAAGGAAAAGAGACTGCATCTGGCGCCAGAGCAAAAGCAATTCAGTATGTTTCTAGATCTGCTAAGGGTGAGAAAAGTGTCATCTATGTTGATGGAGATGCGAGTATCCAGGATGCTTCAGTAATACTCGAGGTAAATGGGATTTCTCTCTCTCAACTTCCAGGAGCCGCGATTGGTTTTTGTCTTGAAATTGCTTCAGGGACAAACAGTAAAGCATTGTCGGTTACGGATTTGTTTGAAGAAATGAAGACACTGCTTAGTAGCATATCTCTCAAGATGAGTCATGTGGGTACTTTTTTCCTACTAACTCGATATTCAACTGCACGGGCGAAACGGATTGGTGTCCAGTCGTCAGTCTCTCAGCGGGGTCTTCATTTCTTTGACTATCGAAATATACTTGATTTTAAGTGTGACTTCCGTGTATGTGCCACAGAGTGTAAGGTTTTTGTGCGTGAAGTCAATTTAATGGTCAATAAGCTTAGTAAAGATCACGAAGAATCGAATGCCCCATGTACTTTTGCAGAACAGATTGCAAGTAGAATGCGCCGGTCACTTTTTTCTACAGACCTCGGAGCAATTTTTCCAAGAAGTAGACCCTTAAAGATTGAGCCGATCTTCCGCGTAATCCACAACGCCTTAGTTGTTCGGAGCCGTCTCAATACACAGCAGGCGTGGGATCAAATATGTAAGGCTTATGTTGCTGGTAATAAAGCGCCGCATGACATAAATGTGTATCTGCGTAGAAATGAGCTTACTTATAAGTCTGGATCATGGGCAGATGACATGATACCGCGGTCGCTACTTTATGCTGATACGCTGTTGCGTAATGGGTATACGACAGAAGAGACGCTGCTCGTTCTTCCTAGATATATCTATGGAGATCTGTGCATGTTGCGATTACGTTGTATCTATTTTGATTTGATATGTGAAGTCAAAACGCACCTCCACATACTTACCAAAGCTCCAGCAACACTGCAGTGTGAGATTGCTCGTGGAGTTTCTGAATGTATGAAACGACTCGGTCTTGAGCTGTGACTTACTTCCAACACATTAACTTCCGAATCGTAATAGATTCGGAAGTTTTTTTTAATTCTGTTACTCAATCAAACAATTAGGATAACCTTCATTTTTCAGTGTTTTTTAATGCGAGGCGCTTAAGAGGTGACTCAGCCTCGTCGAGGGATCTTGTTATGAGGCTTATTTCAAATCCTACTCCATCAATTGGTGTATAAACATAATTTTGTTGTGGAAATATAATGTTGTATCCTTTGGTCCCACGAGCATAAGTATTATCTTTCGCAACCATGGTTTGAAGGAGGTTAAGCAGTTGACGTAAAGCCGTACTTCCCATCTGGTGGGGGCGAGATGCGCCCATGCAATGAATGAGTATCTGTGCCGGATGGGTGCCAGGTAGTGTATTAAAAGTAACAGCTGTTTTTTTTAATACTTGTTCATTCCTCGGTCCATCGGCTAGGAGTTTCTGTATGGAGGTGTAGCGTATTTCAATGCCCGGATCGGTATTTTTATGTGCGTTAGGTTTAATCTGTGTGTAGAGAGGATGTTCGACTTCTCCACGCATATGTGGGAAATAATGAATATGCACATGTGGAACTTTCTGACCAGCGGAAATGCCACGATTTATCATCAGTGTGTAGCCGCTGTAGTTTTTTACGTGCTTAGTTAAGACAAAATCAAGCATTTCTACCAAAGCCCACATCGCCCCCAGGGTTTCTGGAGTGATTTGGTCAAAAAACTCAACTTGCTTGGTCGGAGCTATCATTACATAATTCTCGACATAAGCTTGTTTAGGTACGATTACCATTGCGAGATCATCGGCGTATACCACCTGATTCCTTTGAAACTCATCCGACAGGAATTCGTCTTTACCATATAAATGTGTCATAAGTACAGTATAGCAATTCCTACTGAGAATATTGAAGCAATAATGCACCCTGATGATTATTCGTACCATCTAGCAGGTGTGCGAATTCTTGAAGACGGAGGCCACTTCAGTGTTGAGGAATTTCCAGAAATTGTAGCAGATATCAAATTTTTACGCGCACAGCGTATTTTTTGTCTTACCCGTAGAGCTTTGCTATAGTGATGCTATGCAAACGGGAAAAGAGGCGATCGCGGCACAGATAGCGGAGATTGAGCGGCTCATGAACGAGCCTGATTTTTGGGCTGATAAGGAGGCGGCGCAGGCGGCGATCAAACAGTATCAAGAGCTGAAGGACAAGCTCGCGGGCGTTGGCGTCTACGACAAGGGCGACGCGGTCATCACGATATTTTCGGGTGCGGGCGGCGACGATGCCGAGGACTTCACGCACATGCTCTTCGAGATGTATCTCAAATACGCCGCGCGGCAGGGGTGGGGCGTCTCCGTGGTTCACGAACATGAGAACGATCATGGCGGCTATCGCAACATCACCTTCCATGTGGAGGGAAAGAACGTCTACGGCATGTTGAAGCACGAGTCGGGTGTGCACCGCCTCGTGCGCATCTCGCCCTTTTCCGCCAAGGATCAGCGCCATACCTCCTTCTCTATGGTGGAGGTGGTACCTGTCCTTCCCAAGGGCGGCGCTATTGATATTCCCGAACAAGACCTCTCGGTTGAGTTCGCGCGATCGGGCGGCCCGGGCGGACAGAATGTAAACAAACGCGAGACGGCGGTGCGCATGACACACATCCCGACCGGACTCTCCGTGCATGCCACCTCCGAGCGTTCCCAACAGCAGAATCGTGAAAAGGCCCTAGATATCCTCAAAGGAAAAATATTTAAATATGAGGAGGAGCGACGTATGAAAGAAGAGGCGGGATTTCATGTTTCCAAAACTACGGAGGCGGAGTGGGGGAGTCAGATACGCTCGTATGTGCTCCACCCCTACAAACTCGTCAAAGATCACCGTACCGACGTGGAGGTGCGTGATACCGAGGCAGTCTTGGAGGAGGGTGATCTCGATGCTTTCATTGAAGCCGAGCGTGCGTTATAATGGGAGGCATCATGATACATTTTGATAACGTATCAAAACACTACGGCAGGCTCATCGCCCTCCAAAATGTCACCTTCTCCGTCAACGGCGGAGAGTTCGTCTCCATCGTGGGGCACTCCGGCGCGGGCAAGACGACCTTGCTGAAGATGGTTCTCATGGAAGATCTGCCGACAGAGGGCGCTGTTTTCTTTGAATCTACCGATATCCAAACATTGCGTCCGCGCGAGATCCCCGGATATCGCAAGCGTATTGGCGTCGTCTTCCAAGACTTCAAGCTCCTGCCGCACAAGACCGCCTACGAGAACGTCGCCTTTGCCATGGAGGTGGCGGGGCGCAGTGACGACGAGATCGCATCCAACGTGCCGGAGGTGCTCCGGCTTATCGACCTGTCCGACAAGGCATGGCACTTTCCCCACGAACTTTCCGGCGGAGAGCGTCAGCGCGTAGCGATCGCTCGCGCCATCATCAATCAGCCCGACATCATCATCGCCGACGAACCGACGGGCAACCTCGACCCTATCAATACGCATGAGATCATCGAGATATTAAAAAAGATCAACGATCTCGGCACGACGGTGATCTTAACGACGCACAACAAAGGCGTGATCGATTCTCTCGGGAGGCGTGTCATCACGATGGAGAACGGGGCGGTGATTCGCGATGACAAGGAAGGGAGGTACGTCCTTTAGAAGCGATCATCTCATTACTCAGCATGTTTATCACCACCAAAAGGATCATACGGACGGGCTTTCTCAATTTCATGAGGAACAGTTTTGTCTCCGCCGCCTCGGTGCTCGTTATCAGCATCACACTCTTCGTGATAGGTGCACTCATTTTCTTCAGTGCTATTATGGACGCTTCGCTCGCGCAGTTGCGCGATAAAGTTGACATCAACGTCTACTTCGTCACCGAGGCGCATGAGGGCGACATTTTACCTCTTAGGGACTCTCTCGAAAAATTGCCTGAAGTGGCACAGGTCGTCTATACCTCTCGCGAAGAGGCGCTTGATCAGTTCAAAGACCGCCATGCCGACGACTTCCTCACCATCCAAGCCATAGAGGAGTTGGGAGACAATCCACTCGGCGCGAGTTTGAACATCAAAGCGAAAGAAACTTCTCAGTACGAGAGCATCGCTCGTTTCCTTGAGGATCAAGACGCCCTCGCCGCCGGTGTCGGACAGGTGATCGACAAGATCAATTATTACCAAAACAAGGATTCCATCGACAAGCTCACCAAGATCATCGACAGCGGCGAGCGACTCGGCTTTGCCATTGTGTTGGTTCTCGTCGCCCTTTCGACCGTCATTACCTTCAACACCATACGCCTCGCCATCTACTCATCGCGCGAGGAGATTGCGGTGATGCGCCTTGTCGGTGCCGACAACACCTACGTGCGCGGTCCGTTTATTGTGGAGGGAATGATTTACGGTCTCGTCGCCGCTCTCGTGGTTATCGTCTTGTTTTATCCGCTCACCGCGTGGGTTGGCGATGCCACCGAGCGTTTCTTTGGCGGAGTGAATATCTACGCCTATTACCTCGCGAATTTCTGGCAGATTGCCGGTATCCTTTTGATCTCCGGCACAGGTCTCGGTATCGCTTCAAGTTTCATGGCGGTGCGCCGGTATTTGGCGAAAAAGTACCTGCGGGTGTAAACTAGTATGAACAGTTGATAATCACATGGCGCGCTTTCGTTCACACATGAACGGGGGCGCGCCTCTCTGTGTGAGCGTGAGAGAGGATATTACTTAATCTTTATATAACGTATGCCAAAAGAAAATCACAAATACATATTCGTCGTAGGCGGTGTTATGTCGGGCGTTGGCAAGGGCATCGCCACCTCCTCTATTGGCAATATCCTTCAGGCATACGGCTTCAACGTCAACTTGATGAAGATTGACCCCTACTTGAACGTAGATGCGGGCACGATGAATCCGACCGAGCACGGCGAGACCTTCGTCCTGCGCACCGGATTGGAGTGCGATCAGGACATGGGCAATTACGAGCGTTTTCTCAACAAAGACCTGCCGGAAGAGTCGTACATCACGAGCGGTATGGTCTACAAGTATGTGATCGACAAGGAGCGTGCGCTCGGCTATCGAGGGAAGTGTGTCGAGGCGATACCCGATATTCGCGACGAGATCATCCGCCGTATCAAGCGCAGTATCGAGGTCAACAAGTCCGACGTCTCCGTCATCGAGATTGGCGGTACGGTGGGCGACTACCAGAACGCACTCTTCATCGAAGCGGCGCGTGTCCTCAAATTAAAACAACCCCGCGATGTGATCTTCGTCATGGTCAGCTACTTGCCCGTCCCCGGAAAACTTGGCGAGATGAAGACCCGCCCCACGCAAAACGCCATTCGTACCTTGAACTCCTACGGCGTCCAGCCCGACTTCATTATCGGGCGCAGTACCGCTCCTCTCGACAAACGCCGCAAGGAGAAGATCGCCATCTCCTGCAACATCCGGCCCGAGTACGTCATCTCCGCCCCCGACATTGACAGTGTCTACGACGTGCCCCTCAATTTTGAAAAGGACAAGATCGGCGGTTTGTTGATGGAATCGCTCGATATGAAGCCGCGCCATGCGACACCCAAACTCTCAGCGTGGAAGACCTTTGTCGGCAAGACGAAGCGGGCGGACAAGCCCGTCCGTATCGCGGTCATTGGCAAGTATTTCGCGACAGGGGACTTCGTCCTCTCCGATGCCTACGTCTCCGTTATTGAAGCGATCAAATACTCCGCCTACTATGCCGGCCGTAAACCGGTCATAGAGTGGCTGGATGCCGAGCAGTATGAGGATAAGAAAAAACTGAAAGAACTCCTGCAGTACGATGGTGTGCTCATTCCCGGAGGGTTCGGCGAGCGGGGAGTGGAAGGTAAGATCAATGTCATTGAGTACGTCCGCACCCGCAAGATACCCTATTTCGGCCTTTGTTACGGTATGCAACTTCTCGTGCTTGAGTACGCGCGCAATGTCTTGGGTCTTACCAACGCTCACACTGCCGAGGTGCGGCACGACTCCGAGCACCCCATCATCGATGTCATGCCCGAACAAAAGAAAAAGATCGCCCAGGGCGACTACGGCGGCTCAATGCGTCTTGGCGGCTACTTGGCCGTCTTGAAGAAAGGCACGATCGCTCGCAAGGCCTACGGCAAGGAAGTGGTGGAGGAGCGTCATCGCCACCGTTATGAGGTTAACCCCGACTACATTGAGCGTCTCGCATCGGCGGGCATCGTCTTCTCGGGTACCTCGCCTAATGGCACCCTTATGGAGATCGCCGAATTGCCGAGTGAGGAACACCCCTTCTTTCTCGGGACGCAGTTCCATCCGGAATTGCAGGCCAGGCCACTTCAGCCCCATCCGCTCTTCAGCGCTTTCATCAGGGCGGCGTGCAAGAAACATGAACAATCATAGGTCATGCAAAGCCCCCTCGCGCATGCGCGAGGGGGCTTTTTTGAACAGAACGATATCGGGGCGACTATACCTGTGCCGTCTCGGCTCTCAACTCATCGGTGAGAACAGTGGCGAGTTTCGGAGTGATCATTTCTTTTTCACGCAATTCGTGGAGAATACTCTCTTCTTCTTTGTAGAGCCCGCGTGCGGCGAAGCGGTCGTTCAAATCTTGAACGATACCAACGTGTTCATGTTCCAATGTTTGCATTGCACGTCGTGATGACTCTTCTTGAGCGGCATAATGCGCGAGTACCTGCTCAAAGAGGGTTGCTTCCGCAAGCGCAACGCCGCCTTCTTTCAGCGTGGTAAGCCCGCGCACCGCCTTGCGGGCGATGATACGCTTTGCTCGATGATACATATAGCGTCGTTCGGAGGTGTATGTTTCTTCGCGGTTCCCGACGATGGCATACAGCGCTTTTTCAAAGATATCTTTTTTTGAGGTTTCGGATTCGGTCGTTGCTGCCATATCCTCCATACTGGCGATGCGGGCGCGACGTCGGTCAAGTTCATCGAGTATTTTCTTGAAGACTTTTTCGTCCACTTCGTCATAGGTGAAGAGCGACTTCAGGACGTGTTTCTCAATGCCTAGCGCATGCAAATGGAGAACGCGCTCTATGCGGCGACCTTCCCCGCGTGAAATGGTGTTCCACGCCTCGCCGGTGTTGCGACAACGACCTTCGTATTCTTTCTTGATTCGTTCGTAGGTTTTCTCATTGATATAGCGTTTGTCGCGAAATTCGGTGAGGCGTACAAGGAGGCGGTTATAGATGAGAAGTTTGGTCTCTTCCCGCTCAATCTTCTCAAGGTCGGTAAGGTCGGTAAGTCGGAGGCGGCGCATCACGGGGCCGATCGTCGTCGCCTTTACAAAGAGGGTGAAGTAAATGCAGACGATCGTAAGCCCCATGATGAATTCCTTGACGGTGAAGGCATGGCTCCAGCCCGCAACCGTCAGTGTATCGGGGATAAGGAGCACCATCGTGATGGCGAGCGCGCCGCGGAGCGACCCCCACGCGAGAAGGTGTTGCCACGATTGAGGAATATATAGTTCGGTGCGACTCAGATTGAGAAGGCCAATGATCGGATATATCGAAATCGCTCGACCGGCGGCGATCACCAGAATCGTAACAATGCCCGGCACGATAAGATCGGAAAGAGAAAGAGGCAGACTGGCGAAAAGAAGACCAATGAGGACAAAAACGATGGAGTTGCACAGGAAGGCGAAGTAGCCCCAGAACTTCTCCATATATTCCTCGACGCGCGGGGATATCTTGTAGCGACCATAGTTACCAACCACCATGGCGGCGATGACCGTTGCGATGATGGAAGAGAGGCGAATGTCGGAGCCGAAGTGTTCGGCGTAGTGGTTTATGATCTCCGAAAGAAGGAAGGTGAGGTGAGCGACGACGAGGGTGAGGGTGATCTCGACATACTCGTTGTCCTTCACGCGCTCAATGATCTTGGAGAAGATGCCGCCAATCGCGATACCAAGAAGGATACCGCCCGCCACCATGATAGCGAAGATAAGTGTCCCGTCGATGATCGACGCGGGGCCATGGTAGCCACGAATGACGATGTCCAAGATGATAAGGAAAAGTGCGAGCGAGGTACCGTCGTTGAACAAACTTTCCCCTTCAAAAATAAGAGACAGACGGCGCGGCGCACCGTATTCTTTGAAGAGGGCGAGGACGGCGACGGGGTCGGTCGCTGAAATGAGGGCACCGAAGAGCAGTGTTACGGAGAAGGGGATGGGAAGGCCGATCCATTGGAAGCCATAATAGAGGCCTGCCGCCGCCGCAAAGGCGCTTACGATCAAACTCGCCACGGCGAGGAGCGAGATGGAGCGGATGCTCTCCACCACCTTCACGATGTTCATATTATACGCCGATTCGAAGATGAGCGTCGGCAAGAATACGAAGAAGAGTAACTCCGGCGTCAGGTGGAAACTGCCAATATATGAAAAAAAGGGAAGCTTGGCGAGCGGGATCAAAAGCAATCCGACGACGACCAAGAGTACGGTGTACGGTATGCGGATCTTTTTTGCCGCAAAAAATGTCCCCATGGACAGCATGGTCAGTGTGACCAAAGAAAGCATGATCTCGATAAAAGGATTCATACAAGGAATATGATACGTCCGGCTTGTGCCGGCCCCCGACTTAAAAAATTAAAAACACCCCAATAACAGATGCCGGAGCGAAAGTAATATTACCCGCTCGTCGTTTCAGGGTGCGTGCTTTCAGAGTATACCTCCCACAGGAAGTTGCAAGTGTATATCCCTTGTTATTTTTTACATGCGGCGGCGCATACCAGCAAGCGTACGATGTGCAGGGTTTCATAGGGGACGCGCTCGCGGAGATCATCAAAGACGGGCTTTAAGCGCTCCGTGCCCAAGCGTCTGAAGGCGGCATCGGCCTCCATAAGATCCGTGTCGGCGATGTGGTCGGCGATGTGTGCGATATCGTCGTGCGCGAGCGCTCCCGCCTCTATGGCCAACTCTATGTGTTTTAAGACCGTAGTCGCGGTTCGCTCTATCGTATCGGCGATTTCTTCTATTTGTGCACCTTTTTGTATCAGATCGGCCGTATCGCGCCAGATTTCACGCTTCACCTTTTTTTGAGGCGCCGCCTTCTCGGGGTCGCCCGTCGGGATATATCCCCCGCAGGCGCGAATGAAGTTGCGGTGCATCTCGGCAAGGTCCGCTTCGGCCATAATGGCGAAGGCGTCGTGCGCCTCCTGTGCCTGCGCCCTGAAGGCATCGTCGCAGGTCTGTATCTCGGGGTGTGATTGCAGTGCGCGTTCGTTGATGCCCGCAAGAGAAAGACCCTCCAGAGTGCGCACGCGTGAGAGGGCGACATATCCTTGGCCGTATTCAAAGGCCTTTGAGAGGTCCATGTGGGCGGCATCAAGCGACATGCCCTGGCTCTTGTGGACGGTGATGGCCCACGCAAGCCGCAGGGGAACTTGAGTTATGGAGGCGAGCACCTTGTCGCCATCCTGCATGCGCCACTCCGTCGGATCGGCGGCGATCATGGCTCCTGTGTGGGTGCGCACAAGGGGGGCGCCGTCGCGCTCGAAGGCGGTAACGGCGCCGAGAGTGCCGTTGACGAAGCGCCGCTCCGGATCGTTCTTGGTGAACATGACGCGGGCGCCGAGCTTCAGACGGAGCGTCTCGGGCGAGAGGCACCCCTTGATGATTTGGTCGGCAAGCATCGGTGCGCCCTTGCGTTTTGCTACATAGACACGCGGTGTGCCGGGTAAGCGGCCGAGTTCGTCGTCGTTGACGCGATCCACATCGACATTGTGCGAAAAGAGGCGCGTTGCGCCGAGGGGGGGCTGTGCACCTTCGCGCGTGGCGAGGAGGGTGCGGTGTGCCTCGGTGACACCGCCACAGCGTATGGCGGCGAGCACCTCAAGAAACGCCGCATCCTCCTGGCGGTGCTGTTCGGAGAGGTAGCATACGACGGGTTTAAGCGCGCGCCATGCGGGGGATGCAAAGGCGAAGGGGTTGTCGGCCCTCTCGTCCATCAAGGTTCCTTGGCGGAGCATAAAACGCGGAGTGCGTGAGATTGGCGGAAGCTGAAAGAAATCGCCGACGAGGATCGTCTGCAGACCGCCGAAGGGCTCGCGCGAGCCGCGTATCGTCTTGCATACGGCGTCCACCATGGAGAGTGTTTCGCCGGAGAGCATGGAGATCTCATCGATGATGAGAGTGGTCGCGTTGCGGACGCGGCGCACGACGTGCTCTTTTTGAGCTATCGCTTCAAGGTCGTAGGGCGAGAGCGAGGCGCGTATCCCGATGCCGCTCCACGAGTGGATCGTCATGCCGCCGATGTGGGTCGCCGCAATGCCGGTTGAGGCGGTGATGGAGGGGGTGATGCCACAGCCGCGCAGGTAGGCGATATAGCGATTGATGGTGTGGGTCTTGCCACTGCCGGGCTCACCTGTCAGAAAGACGTTTGCCCCTGTCTTCAAGATGGATAATGCCGTCTCCTGAGTCATGGGTAGAGTATACCGTATAGGGACTATCGCACAAACTGTACACTCATTTTAACGACCGTTAGCATGAGTGTGCGGTGTATGTGTGGCGATAAGAATCAATTCGGTCGTCTTACCAAATATCCACACGCTTTTTCGGCTCACGGTACATGCCGTCGCCTTTTTTCACTTCGAACGATTCATAGAAGGGGGCGAAATGGGCAAGCGGGCCGTTGGTACGTGTGTACGAAGGTGCATGTGGATCGGTTACCGCCATATAGCGTTTTGCTTCGACGCGCATGTGCGATCGCTCAGAACGAACAAGTCCCAAAAAGAAGCGTTGTTCGGGGGTAAAGCCGTCGATATCGGGCAGGCGGCCATGCTTTTCCATGTGTTTTTGCAGGGCGTGGTAGGCGAGTACTATACCACCTAGATCGGCGATGTTTTCACCGAGGGTGAGTTTGCCGTTGACCATCAGTTCATCGACGGCAGGAAAGGCGTTGTATTGCTCGACGAGGAGTTTTGTTTGTTTGGTGAACGCCTTCCTGTCCTCCGGCTTCCACCAATTCTTAAGGTTGCCTTTGTGGTCAAAGAGTGAGCCCTTGTCGTCAAAGCCGTGCGTGAGCTCATGGCCGATCACCGCGCCGATCGCGCCATAGTTGAGAGCGGCGTCGCCTGCTTCGTCAAAGAAGGGTGGCTGAAGGATCGCGGCGGGAAAGACGATTTCATTTTGATTTGCCCAGTAGTAGGCGTTGACAACGTGTGCTCCCATAAGCCACTCATCACGATCAATCGGGCGGGAGAGCTTGCCCAGTTCATACCCAAATTCATACCGTGCGGCGTTGAAGGCGTTCTGCAGATAGTCGTGCGGGGTGATGACGAGCCCTTCGTATGAGCGTGCCTTTTTGGGCGTACCGATTTTGGCGCGGAAGGTGCCTAGTTTTTGGAGCGCTTTTTTCTTCGTCGCCGCGCTCATCCAATGGCGCGTTGCGATACGCTCGCCAAAGACGGCGATAAGGTGTCCGACAAGATCGTTGATTATCGCCTCAGCTTTCGTGCTCCAGTGGCGCTGTGTATAGAGGGTGCCGACCGCCTCTTGGAGAGATGTGTCGATAACACCAAAGACTCTCTGCCAGCGCGGCTTGATCTCTTTGAGACCGGCGATAACCTTGCCGTAGAAATTGAAATTCTCGCGTACTATTTTTTCGGGCAATAATCCAGCCGATGCGGATATAAGGCGGAAGCGCAAAAAGGCGCACCATGTATCCAACGGTATTTCAGTGAAGAGTTGTGAAAGCGCCTGCATGTAGGCGGTTTGTCCCACGATAACGGTGGCGACGGATGGGGTGCCGATGTGCGAGAGGTAGGTTTTCCACTCAATCGTCGGGCAGAGCTTTTGAAGCTGTGCGACGGTCATCTTGTTGTACATTTTCTCCACGTCGCGGCGCTCTTCGGCCGACATGGAGGCGCGGGCGAGGGCGGTTTCGAGGTCGAGGATCGCGCCCGCCGCCGCCTTGGCGGCGGCGGGCTTTTCTTCCGCGTGCGCAAGCATCGCGGCGATGTGTTTGAGGTATTTTTCACGAATAGAAGCAAACTTCTCATCCTGCTCAAGGTAGTACTCGCGCTCCGGCAGACCGAGCGATCCTTGTCCGACATAGAACGCCATCCTATCGCTGTTCTTTTCGTCCAGACTCACTCCGACTGAAAAGAGCACGCGGCTCCCGACAGTATGCAGGTGCGCGATGGCGCGCATGAGCGAAGAGACGTCAGTGATGGCGGCGATCATCGCAAACTCCGGGGCGAGGGGAGCAAGGCCGAGCTTCTCTATACGCGCTTCGTCCATGCCGGAGCGGTAGAGATCGCCGACGAGCTGTTCTGTCTCCGTACGATTTTTTTTCTTGAGCGCCGCGCCCTCGAGGATTTCTTTGATCTGTGTGCGCGTCTTGTCGCGGATGATATAAAACGAACCCCAGATCGTTTCCGTTTTTGGGATAGGATTTTTCTTGAGCCAGCCGCCGCAGGCAAAACGGTAGAAGTCGTCCTGCGGTCGGGCGGTCTTGTCAAAGTCGTGCGGATCGATGCCGACAGAGGCGGATGGTTTCTTTTTCATAGGTGTACTATAGCATGGTGACGGGCTCAATCAAAAAAACCGCTCGCGAGCGGTTTTTTAGAGCTTGTGAGATGAAGTGGAGGGTGATTACTCGGCCGCGACGACAGCACCGGTGCTGATGTCCACGTACACGGTAATTTTGGTATCTGCCTTCACGCCGCGTATTTGCCAGACGCGCTTCAAATAACGGGTCATGGTTTTTATGGAGCTTGCCGTCTCGATGTATCCAGCTTTGATAGCGGCGTCGATGGCTTGCTCGGCGCTTACTTTGATGTCGGCGGCTTTTTCGTCGCGTGGGATGACACGGATCGTTGATCGTCCGATGAGTTCTATTTTTGCCAAGGGATCAAAGACGTAGCCCCGTGCGAGGGTGCCGGTCTCGTCCATACCCCAACTCTGGTCGAAATCGGTCAGGCCGCCGATGAACTCCACATCACCGCCAAGTGCTTGTACGTTGGCAATGCCATGTTGCGCGTGGATACCGATAACGGGGAGGAACATAATGGTCCCGCTGCCGGTCTGGTGAAGCGATTTGGAAGAGATGATGTCGAGCGTTACTGCCGAGGTCTTACCTTTTTCCACGAGGAGTTTGGTATTGAAGGTGAGGGTGTTGGAGGGGAGTTTTGCTTCAACATTCTTGAGGCCTTCCTTGTTGGCGATGACAATCTTGCCCACCGCAAAGCGTACCTGATCATACGTATCGGGAGTCATGATGAGGTCCGCAAAAAGAGCGTTGGTGCCTTTTTCGTGCAGGGCGAGAAGGTCGAAGTATTGCGGCGTCTTTGAAATGGTAACCCATCCTTTTTTCGGGCTGTGCACGGAGAGCTCGTTGACCGTAATGACGATCGACTCAATCGTCTCAAGCGCTATTGCATCGTCGGTGATAGTGAAGATAACCCGACCCATCGTTGCCGTAGGTGCAACGCCTGTCGGCGCCACAGGTTTGGTTGTGCCGGTACCTGATTGTGTTGGTGTCCCTTGTGCGGCCGGCTCCTGTGCCGGGGGTGTTGTCTCCACGGGTGCGGTACCGCGAGTGCCGGTAAGCACCGCCAGACCGGCGATGATAAGTATGGTGGCGATTGCCAAAATGGTATGTAGTTTTTTCATAATTATTGTGTAATCCTTCCTTTCATTGTACAAGAGCGCGCGAGGGGCACAATCTCTCGGTGTGCATATTGCGATACAAAAAACCCGAGCCGGTCTGGCTCGGGGTGATCTTTGATTCAGTTTGCACCCCCGTCCATTTCGGCGGTGAGTCGCGCCCAATTCTCCGTTCCTTTGGGGCGGATCGCTTCAGAGCCCTTTGCGCATAACGGGCACACATCCGCCTCCCAGACGGGCATCTCGCGATTGATCAGAGCGATGATTTCCTTGCCATCGATCATCGCATGGCCAGATCGGTTGATAAGCGCAATGACGTAGGGAAGTACTATACCCCCCGCATCGGTCACTGCGCATGCGGTCAATCCAATACTCGTGCCCGTGGTGATGACATCTTCACAGAGGAGGATGTAATCGCCCGGTTGTATGGCGGTTCTGATAAAGCGCATACCTCTCACGTTGCCGAAAATATCGAGCTCTTTTTCGGCGTAGGCGCGCAAGCAAGAGTGTCCGCGTTTATTTCCTATCTGCCGAGCAAGATCATGGGCGACGGTGATCGCCCCCATGGCTGGCCCGACGACGCGGTCTATGGCGTGCACGTTGGCCTCCTTTTGTATGAGGAATGCCAGGTGTTCGCATGCCTCATCCAAAATGAGCGGATCTTCCGTGATCAACTCGCTGTTGAAGAAGCCGCTCGAATGCCTTCCCGATGTCAGGAGAGCGTGCGGCCGCGCGGGAAGGCCGTCGTGTATCCACAACGCCTCTTTCCCTTCATATTTCTGTATCCAATATTCCATTGTTCATACCTCTCTGTGTCAATGTGTCTCAATGTATCTTCCGAGAGAGTATCCCAGATCGCCCAAGAAAACAAGCAATATGTCAATAATTAAAAAACCACGCTACGCGGTTTTTTTGGGAAGATGCGTTCTATTTCGCTCCGGTAAAGGTTACGTGAATACGGACGACCTCGTGCGGTTCCGCGGCGTGCGCGAAGTGCAGATCGACGGTATTGAAAGCATCTTTGATTTTTTTGGCAAGGCGGTCGGCGAGCTGGTTCTCGGTCGTCGTTACACGGTAGCCGCGGGGCGTCTTTTCGGTGGCGATGATGCGGTCTTGCGGGTCCTGCCCGGTGGCGGTCTCGCCGAAGTTGCGGATCATGTTGAGCATCTCGGCGGAGAGGTGTTCCGGAAAACCTTCGATGAAGATTTCCCCCTCAAAGCGGTGTGTTTTGATCATCGTGCAGGCGGGGCATGTCTCGTGCGCGCTCATCGTGATCGCTTCACCGGCTTTATATTCCGGCAGGGCCGAGAGCGACGCATGCCAGCGTTTTTTGAAGTGTACGTTGTGGCACTGCGGGCATTCGACAACTCCCGCATGGGAGCGGCCGTATTGATCGTGCGTCGCCTCGCGTTTGCGCTGGGGCGTAAATACCGAATGCAGTTTTCGAAAAAAGTGTTTCATAGACGTGATGTGTGGTTTCTTTCAGTATAGCATGTACGCCGGTAGGGAGGGGTAGTATTTGTCGATGAGAGACGTACACCTGTGTATAACGATTGGTCAGGATGGTAAATCGGCGTACAATTATAAACTAAGTATAGTACCTATACTCCTTTATCATTTATTTGTATCTATGAAGACACATCATTTCTATACGACAGCCCTTGCCGTCGCCATCCTCGCCTCCACGGGCGGCATTGCATCGGCACAACAGCCCATCGTTAACGTAAGCGCCAATGCTGCCATCGAGGTAAGCGCAAAAGCCAGTACGTCCGATGATCGCAAAGCGACCACGACCAAAGAGCGCAGCAACGCCACGAGCACCAAGGCGCGCGAGGAGTACGGCTCCACCACCGCATCGACGACGGCCGGCGCGCGCGGCGAGCTCATGTCCGCAACACATCGCAGTACGGTAGCCACCTTTGTACATTCGCTCTTGAACGTTGCCAATCGTGACGGCGGCATCGGCACGCAGGTGCGCGAGATCGCCAAGACGCAAAACGATTCCGCTACGACGACCGCCGAGGCGATAGCAAAAGTAGAGGCCCGCGGCCGCGTCGCGACCTTCCTCATCGGCAGTGACTACAAGAACCTTGGTGTCATCCGCAGTGAGCTTGCTACGACTACCAACAGCATTGATCGCCTGACAAAACTGCTCGACAAGACGACCAGCGCAACGGTGCGCGCCGAGCTGACGGCCGATATAGAGGCACTCAAACAGGAACGTGCAAAGGTTGAGGCCTTTGTGACCGCCCGCGAGACGAGCTTCAGCCTCTTCGGATGGTTCACCAAACTCTTCTCCCGCTAACCATAGTAGTAACGAAAAAAAGCCGGCTCTATAGGAGCCGGCTTTTTCTGTATAGGTTTGCCGGATGACTTATACACAGGATTCACACCCTCTTCTTGCTATAATCACAGCATGGCGAAGTTACTACCCCTAGTTATTGTTATCCTTATCGGGGCGATCCTGCTTATGTTTGGAGTTGCCGCGGTACGCGAATATAAAGACGGGCGCGAGAATCCAAACCAAGAAGACCCTGCTATCATAGATATCTGGAAAAAACTTTTCGGTCGTGACGATAAAAAAGATCCCGCGATATGCACGGTTAATTGTTTTGACAAGTGCACGACCAGCGTCAAGGGCCCCTTTGAAACCCTCGTGACCACTACCGATGAGCCGTGCCTGAATAGCTGCAACGAGGAGCAGCAAGCCGCAAAATGCATCAAATAATATACCCTTTGTATGTCATCCATAGAACAAGAAAAAACCGGCGCTACTGAACACTTCGAAAACGCGCGGCACAATTGGAAGAAGCTCGTCGCGGGGATCGCCGTTGCCGCCATCCTTGCTTTTGGCTACTCCGTCATCGTGGGCCCCGATGGCGAGATACGCAATTGCATCAAGTCGGTCTTTGGCGACCCTGCTTCGTGCAGTGACGGAGAAGGCGGTGACCGCACTTGCAAATTCACCTGCGTCAACAAACAAACGTGCCGTATCGGTACGAGCGATGGTGAGTGGTGCTCCGACGTCTATCCCGACGGCAGTTGCGCGTCGTGTACAAGATAGTGCGCGCCTTCCGGCATATCCCAAGAGCTTTATTCAAGATATAAAATCCGGCCCTCGCGAGGGCCGGATTTTTTTAGAGTCTGTTCAAGATCTCGCGGTACCCGGCCTAAAAATACAGTTTTTTAGGCGAAAAATGAGTCGGAGCACGAGTCGTAACAGTGTTACGACGAGTGTGAGACGAAATTTTGTAGCCAAAAAACTCGTATTTTCAGGCTGGGGGAAGATCTTGAACAGGCTCTTGGGAGGCAGGTTGAGGGACGGTCAGTCGTCTGGTGAGGCAGATGGCAAGGAGGATACTGTTGGCGACGGTGATCGCGACGAGGTAGGTGAGGGTCAATGGGTTGTACGCCGCAAGAGCGAGAATGCTCAAAATGTTGGCCACGGAGAAGGCGGCCCACGACACTGCGTTCTCCGACCACGGCTCCTCAAAGGTCTTCCTGAAACTTGGCAGGTATCCCATGACATCTACCGCCGAGGCCATGACTACCGCAAAGAGGGGGTTGTGGAGACCTTGCCATACGACGATCGACAGAAGTGCCACCGCAAGCACCGCGGTATCGCTTTTGGTGATATTGCGTGTACCGTAGCGCAAAGAAAAAAGGAAGACGAGAAAGACGAACACCGCGCTTATCGTCAGTGCCAGAGATCCCCACCCGCCGTTGCCATACCACAATCCGGCCACCGCGATACCCTGCGTAATCGTCCAGATAAGCCAGGTGTATATGTGCGGTTTCGTAGTGGTGCGGAACATGTCCCGCAGGTAGTTTCCAAAGGCAAAGATGAACACTGCCGTGGAAAGAACGGTGAAGATGAGTTTAGTATCAGAAAGTGGCGGCATGAGGATTGAAGAAAGCGAGTTTCGGGTCGTCGCTCGATTCGGCGGTTTTGCAGTACATTATTATCCCACACTTTTTACAAAACAATCGTGGCTGTCCCCATTTGCCCAAAAACCACCGCCGATAACAGACACAACTGTCATCGCTCCAGAATAGTTATTAAGTAACTCCATAATTTGGATTATTTTCATAATACTCCTCGGAGTCTGAATCTGTCTCAAGTTGGCTGCCGAACTTTGGAACTGAACCTCTTGAGGTGGGGATTCGGATCTCTTCTGTGCAAAGCTGCCGGACTTGGACTCGAACCAAGATAAACGCCTCCAGAGGGCGCTGTCCTACCATTAGACGATCCGGCAGCTTTAGACAGAAAAGTATATATATGACGTTTTTTATGTACAAACCCTGCCAGCTCTCGCGCCTGTTTCGCTTTGCTCAACAACGGCGCGCCCTTCGGGGCAAGGAAAAACAGAAAGCAGTTTCTGTTTTTCGGATCGAACCAAGATAAACGCCTCCAGAGGGCGCTGTCCTACCATTAGACGATCTGGCAGGTTTGCAAAGAAATTAAAAAGGAACAGGCGGCGGGGCTTTTAGACGATCCGGCAATAGGCATTCTGCATGGGGCAGAATACGGCTAGCGTACCACAAAAATTATTTTTTTGCATCACGTCAGGCGGCGGATTTCGCGAAGCGAAATCCGCCGCTCATTCGGGTTGTGGAGGCGTCAGGCATCGGTTTTGTTGTGGAGCGGCAAGGTTACGGTGAAAGCGGTTCCTTTGCCTGCCTCGCTGTGCAAGTCGATGGTGCCGCCGTGGCGATCCACGATCCTTTTGGTAATAGCGAGACCGAGGCCGGTCCCTTGAATGACACGTTTCTCCTGATTTTGCGAACGATAGAAACGATCGAAGATATGTGTCATCTCCTCGTCGCTCATGCCGATACCGGTATCTTCCACGACCAATGTTGCGGTGGACTCGTCGCAGGTGAGGGTAAGGCCGATATGTTTGCGCTTCGAATCCTCGGGCATGTATTTGACAGCGTTGCTCACGAGGTTGACGATAAGATCCTCAATCTTTTTCTTGTCGCCGTCGATTATGATGCCCGCCTCAATGGAACTAGTAAGGCGGATATGTTTCTCGCGCGTGAGTACGGTGAAGTACTCCACCATTCCTTCGAGGATCTCGCTCAAATGGATCGGCTCGCGCGAGATGGCGTCGGAGCGATGCTCAAGACGGGCAAGCTCGAGAAGGTCGTAGATGAATTTTGAAATTTTGTCGAGCGAGCGTTCGAAGGTGCGCAACGTTGTATTATCGGGAATGGTGCGTTCGAGTGAACCCAACTCACTTTTGATGATGGTGAGCGGCGTCTGAAGATTGTGCGAGATGTCCATCATCATGCGTCGTTGCTCCTCCTGCATTTCTTTGATTTGCGCGGTGCGTTTTTCGACGCGCTCTTCAAGTTCATTCGAGTATTCTTTTACTTTTTGGTAGAGTTCGGCTTTTTTGATGCTGGTCGATGCCTGATTGGCGAAGGTTTTGATGAGGCGGAGATCTTCGGATGTGTATGGATCACCCGAACGCTTCTTGCCCAGTAAAAGAAGAAAGAGTTGACCATCGACGATGGGAGCCATAATCTCCATGTTGTGGCGCACACCCAGCATACGCATGCTTTCACACGCCTCGCTCACTTCGCGCGATGTCGCCTCCACAGGGTCGGCACCCGGCATATTCACAACAATAATCGGGCGGTATTTTTTGAGGATGGCGACAGTATCGAATGAGAGGTCTTCTCCTATATTCAAGATAACAGAGGAGGGGTTGGTACGGTGGGTATCACCCACGGCACTGAAGGCAACCATTGTTGGTTTGAATATATGGGTAAGCGTATGTGCGGTCTTGGTGAAGATTGAATCCAATGTGAGTGTGTGGTTTAATATCTCGCTCAATTCATGCAACGCGTGGGCATAGTTGTAGGGATGTTTGAAAAAGATCGGGTCGGTGAGTTTGCGGAAATAACGTTCGATGGGCGGTACGCCAAAGACACCAACGAGTGTGGTGATACCGGCGCTCACCATAGGGCCGAGATCGGCTGTCTTTTGAAAGAACGACTCAAGTATATAGAGCAGTAATAAATAGAGAGCGATAATGATCGAGAGGAGGGCGGTATAGATGATACCTCGCTGTATTACGACACGGATATCCATCAGGCGGTGGCGAATAATCGCATAGGAGGTAAATGCGACGATACAGACACTAAAGACAGGGCCGATAGTATTGAGGTGATAGATGCCGAATCCGGGTAAGATGATGTTGGTTATCAGAGCGGGAGCAAATGCCGCGACCACACCGAGAAAGAAGTACATGATCTGCAATCTCTTGATGCCCGAGAGGTGTCGATACTTTTGAAAGAGGGTGTAGAGGGCGTTTGTGATGTAGGCGACAGGAAAGAAGATATAGAAGGGGCGAACCGGCCCGAAGACGCCGTGTATGGAGCCGTTCACGATGGAAACCTCGCGTACCATATACTCCGTAAAGGCGGCGATAAAGAAGAAGGCGGCGGGTACGAGGATGAACGCCGATTCTTTTCGAGAAGGCGTTTTGTTTTCGGGGAAGATGTGCGAAAAGAATACGAGAGCGGTAATCCACACGATCGATATCGCTATCGCAAAACGACCGATAAGCAACGATGGTGTGAGGTGTGTCAGTGCGGAGATGGAAAAAACCCATCCCGCCAACGCAAACGAAAAGATGGAAAAGACGATGTTCTGCAGTTTTTTGCGGTTAGCGAACAGTACGATACCTCCAAGAAGGAAGATGGTGATACTGGCGACAAGGGAGAAGAAAAACATAGTGATAGATACAAGATAAGCCAGATTCACCGATGATGATTCTGGCTTAGTATATCATGGACACCGTGGTCGCAGTGATGCAATCTCTATGACCAACGGCCAGCTTCTATGGCCGTAATAGGAGAGCGGCTCTCCTATATATGAGAAGCGAACCCCTCGTTTTTCCCAATTATGCATCATTGTGTCATTGGAAAAACTCAAGAGATAGGGGATATGTTGCGCTATCCCATATCGATAGATTTCATCCATAAGGAGTTGCAAAGCGATACTCTTTCGATGGGAGGGGACGACCAATCCACGCGAGACCTCGATACACTTTGTTCGGTCAAAATGTGTCGGTATCGACGCGCTTTTTTCTATAGGAAAGCATGTATCTTTTGAAAAATGAATGAGTCGTGTATATCCTACAATCATATCGTCGCAAAGTGAGACGATATGGTGGGCGCGGTTATCAAGCGCGTCGCACTCTTTTCCATCGAGTACCCCGCCTTCCTCGATGACACCAAACTCCCTGTAGAAGATCTCGTACCGCACATGGTAGATTTCATCCATCTCTGATGGACGAGCTTCTCGTACGGAGTATGACGTCATAGTGATACCTCTCGCGTATCATTCCACCACGCCTCACAAACGATCGCCGTCTCCATCAATGCCGCATCAAACAAAAGGTAGCCGGGCATAGCTGGTGGCGCGACGATGGTGCGCGGGATGGGAGAGTCTGCAAGAAGGTGCATCAGTACTCTATTGGCGACAAAGCCCGATGCCATCGGGGGATTTGTCGCAATAATCGTCGCCTTACCCTCTTCAAACAATCTCCGTTTGGCCGTCTCAACCGTACTGTATTTTTCCGTATCGGCGGAGTATTCCGGCAAGATGGGGATCAATCCGCGAATAACAGCATCCATGACGATCTGTATTTCATCCGGAGTTGCCCGTCTCTCGGCTATCTTTTCCTGGAGGTTTCGTGCCGCTTCGTACTCCATGCCCAGACACGCTTCCATTGTGCCGCTCTCGGGCGTAAAAAAGAAAAGATGCGTCCTCCACCCAACGGTGTTGCAGTTGAAGACAGATACTCCCAGCGCACGCGCTCGCTGATGAAGCAAGATGCGTGAGCCGACCGCCCAAAACTCAATCTCATCGCAGACGATGTCGCACTGCGACAAGAAATCGTCCACCGTCTCCTCTGTAATACCGTCTTCATAGACGGTGAGCTTCGTATCGTCTGCCGTCTCGCGAAGAAGGCGTGCCGTTTCTTGCGCCTTTGATTTCCCGACGGTCGTCTGTAATGCGCCGAATTGACGGTTGATGTTTGAAACATCAAACACCTCGCAATCGGCGATTTTGATATGACCGATACCGAGTCGCAGGAGGATTTGCGCGATAAGACCGCCCATACCTCCGCACCCCGCTATCCCGACCGTTTTTGAGAGAAGCATTTGTTGTTCCTCTCGCGTAATCCAGCCGATGTTTCGGTCTGTCCTCTCGGCATACCATGTCGGGTCGAAATTTCCCTCGTATATATGTCGTTTCATTGCACACCTCCTTTGGATGTGTTGTTCGTGTGGTACTAGTTCCTCCTTAAGGATAGCTTTTGGTAGTTAAAATTTTTCTAAAGAAAAAATAAAATGTTGAATGATATAAAAACCCTTATCTAATAAGTGTTTTTATCGTGCATCAATAGTGTATCCTCGTCCGGAAACAGTATGAATAAGTTTGTTTTTGTGCCGATAGTCGATTTTTCTGCGCAAACTGTTGATGTGCGATTCGATGGTATTGGAAAAAGGATCGGCATTCATGTCCCAGACATGCTCCATAATCATACTGCGCGAGAGAATGGTACCTTGGTTGGTCATCAGATATTTCAAAAGCATGAACTCTTTTTTGGTGAGACGTATCTCTTTATCATCACGGGTTACGAGATGTTTGGCGACGTCAAGGGTGAGGTCGTTTATGGTTATTGTATCGTCGTGTATTTGTTGAGGACGGCGCATCAGAGCTCGTATGCGTGCTACAAGTTCATGAGCGGAGAAAGGTTTTGTCAGATAGTCATCGGCGCCGGCGTTGAGAAGATCAACTTTGTTAGTGATCTCCGATCGAACAGAGACGATGATGACAGGACACGTCTTGCCGCTCTCGCGTATATCGCGGCAGACCTCCAGACCATCTCGTTCGGGAAGGTTGATATCCAACACAATAAGATCATAATCGTTGACTTTGCCGAGAAACGAACCTTCGCGTCCGTCATGGGCAAGATCAACAGTAAAAAGCTCCGCTTCGAGAGTCTTTTTGAGGAGTGATGCTATTTCGCGTTCGTCTTCTACCACAAGGATTTTCATAGGAAACAACCTTTTGGCCGCTCTCACAAGGATGAGGGGTGTGCGGATTACTTTAGAAAAAATTTATAAAAATTTTATCTCTGTTTAGTACACTTCTGCGCAGAAGAGGTGTGAAAGGTACTGCAAGGTATAAAAGGAATGCCGACACTTCTCTCACACAACTCCTTATATCACGTTTAGTATAGTCCATTGTGCATTTTTTGGAAACCTCGACACGCCGCCCCTTCATATCGGACCGAATCTGCGCAGATTCTCACAGACCAAAATTCACGTTAACCCCCGAGAGTTTTCTCTAGAGAGTCAATAGAGTTCGGTCCGATATGAGCGGGGGGCAGGCTCTTGCCTTCGAACCTCTGGTCAGTCGGCATCCGTATTTGCTATACTGGTCGTATTATTAAAACCGACCGGACGTTACTTCCAATGTTCGGGGTATATATCTTATGGATCACATGTACGACACATCTGCACATCAAGTAAACAATGCTCCGCAGATCATGCCTCCGCGGCGTTCCGGTGGCAAGAAGTTCTTTATTTGGTTCGTTATCGTGGCAATTGCAGGAGCGATCGCCTATGCCGCATATCGTTTCATGCCGTACATGGCGATACCTGCGACGACCGTATCCGCTCCGATTGAAGAAAAAGAAATGACGCCTGCCGCCGTGCTTGCGGCCGTAGAGAAGCATTTGGTACTTCCCAAAGAGGAAGAACCCATCATCGCCGTCGTCGCCGACGCCGCCGCCCTCAAGAAAGAACAGGCCTTTTACGCCAATGTCGAGAATGGCGACATCGTCCTCGTCTATCAGCAGAACAAGCGCGCCATCGTCTACAGCCCCGATCGGGATGTCGTCGTGAATGTCGGTCCTCTGATCATTGGCGATCAAGAAAACTAGAGGGTTCTTACAGTGTCGCACCCCTCTTCCTTTCGGCACATCCATGAGTGTCGCTCATCACATTACCTCCACGTTTGAAAAGATCCTTCACTATGCGGGGTCATTGATCTGTGATAGGCGGCTCCTGCCGGAAAACGGCCCAGAACATCGTACAACAGGTTCGATGACCAACGAAGAGCGACAACTTCACTTTGTGGAGGCGTATCGTGCATTGGAATCGATTATTATTCGCCACGGCCCTCCCGCCACCGTAGCCGTCTTTACGACCGATTCATTGCGTGCTAATGTCGCTCGCCATGTCTCCATTGACGACCTCCCGCCCTTGGCGCGACTTCTTTTTGTGCGGGGAGTCGATCAGCTTGTCTATGTATGGTGCATCGGACTTGAACGGATGATCGAATCGGTCATCATCGCCTTGGGCGAAGAAGGTCTTCGTGAGGCGTTAAGCGGCGATGAACGGACGATGCTCGTTCGCGACGTCCTGACGCCCGATGGTGATCTGGATGTGGCGGCTCTGCATCGTCGGCTTCTTGCAGAGCGGGGAGATACGCTCGAAGTGGAAGATGCCGCGGCTTTTTTCGCGGCACTGTATATGCGCGTGCATACGGTCGTTGCCGACATTCTTGATCGCGATGTGGCTGATCAGCTGTTCGTTGATGCCTTTGTCTTTATTCGCGAGCATTATGATGTAGCGCTTGCGGATACTTTCGCACGAATCATGCCGCGTCCTTCGCGGGAGAGCTGTCAATTTCTCTCGTTGGAGGGGCAAACCTTGCGGCGCAAAGTATCCGATCAGACCCGAGCATTGGACGACACGGCTCGCATGCTCACGCGCCGTAATGATGAGCTTATGAAGATGCGCGGCCAGCTTGAGCACCGCGTCGACGAGTTGCACAAGACGACTCGCGAGCTGACAGAGCAGGAACGGCGTTTGCGGGAGAGCATCGAGACAGTCCATCTTTTGATGAACAGCATCGACGAAGGCATCGTGGCGACCGACCGGCTCGGCCGCATCTCGCTTATCAACGAGTCCGCTTGTCGTATGTTGAAATGCACCACCGATGTGCGCGGCAAGTATTGGACGGATGTTGCCGGATGCGAGGATGAGGCGGGGCGTCCCATCCCTTTTGATCAACGACCGACTGCAGAGGTTGCTCAGCATCTCGTATCGGTCAGCTCGTCCGACCTTTATTTTGTCGCGGCAGATGGAACACGTTTCCCTGTTGCGCTTAGTGCCTCACCTATTACTGATGGGAAAGAGATTAAAGGCGCTGTACTTAGTTTTCGCGATTTTACGCAGGAAAAAGAGCTGGATCGCGCCAAGACAACGTTTGTTTCGGTGGCGGCTCATCAGTTGCGCACACCGATCACCGCGATACGCCTTGCGAGCGAGGTGCTCTTGTCGGGAACGATGGGCCGCATCGATGATGATGCGCGCAAGTATGTGCAGGATATTGCCGAGAACAATGGCCGTATGATCGCGGTTGTCAGTACCCTCCTTATCGTTTCACAAATGGAGCTCGGTACGATGGCTTCCCTTCCGCAGGACGTGCGCATCACCTCTCTCGCCGACAAAGTCGTGCGGGAATTTGATCCTGTGGTCAAAGAAAAAGGAGTGTCGGTATCTCTCGTATATGCCGCCGATTTGCCGGTGCTCTATGCGGATCCGCATCTGATGGAGTTGGTGATCCACCATGTCTTTTCCAATGCAGTCAAATATACGCGCAGGGGCGATGCTATCACGATAACTCTCGGCCATGAAGGTGAGCATCTTGGGATCCACATCGCCGATACGGGCGTCGGTATTCCTGAGGAAGATCGTGAAAAAGTCTTTACCAAGTTGTTCCGCGCCGGCAATGCCTCGAAGGTGAACACCGAGGGAATCGGTATGGAACTCTATGTGGCGAAGTTGGTTGTCGATCACTATGGCGGCCGCATGTGGTTTGAGTCGGAGGAGGGGAAAGGGAGTAATTTTCATATTCTATTACCCCTGCGCTCCTTTGAGCGGCCGACAGCGGCGGGTATGAGGAGATAGAGTGGGTGATACGATACGCCGCCACCCGCCCAAGGCGGGTGGCGGCGCTGTTTTCAAAAGGGCAGGGTATAGTTGAGTGCGCCCTTGCCCGCCGCCTTTTCCCAGTGAGCGGTCTTGATCGGGAAGGTCTTTATGCCGTCGAAGTCTTTGAGTTTGAGCGATTGGTGCTTCAGTGCGTATTCATACACCTCTTTGGTAATCTTGACGTCCATCTCGCAGTACGAGCGGATCTTTTCTATCTCGCCCTGTCGCCACCATTTGATAGCATCCAAGCCGCCGCCGGTCTTGTTTGTCCCCAAGGTCGCCTCGGCGATAGCATCCAACCGCACGCGCTTGCCGAGCGCGTTCTTTATCTCCACGAGCAGGTCGAGCGTTTTGATGTTGGTCAGGTCGCCCGGGTAGTACTTGTTGAGGACGGGGATGTCGAAGTGGTCGCAGTTGTAGCCGATGATGAGGTCTGTCTGCTCCAGGATGCGCCAGAGCTTTGGAAAGTCGGCTTCCATAAACGATTGGTAGGTATCGGTCGTGTAGTCGTAGATCACCAAGAGTGATATATCAAGAGCCGCGGGGTCGGTACTGCCCACCTCTTGGAAGCTGTTCTTTGTTTCAACGTCGAAGACGATCTTGCGCATAGAATGAGATGGTTGCTAGACTCTTAGGATACCAAAGAGGAGTGTGTCTACGAAATTGGACACGGCATTGAAATTGTGGTTATATGGGGCGATATGGAGATTGTCTCAGCACAATTTGTGAAGGGTGTTGTGGGTACCGACCCCCTTGCCGAGGATCCGCGCCTGCAGGTGGCTTTTATTGGGCGCTCCAATGTGGGCAAATCAAGCGTGATCAATTCACTCACCGGCCGCAAAGGGTTGGCCAAGTCGAGCGCGACGCCCGGCAAGACATTGCAGATAAACTACTTCTTGATCAATAAGGAATTGTTTTTCGTAGACCTGCCCGGGTACGGTTATGCGCGCGCCGGAGGCGCGCGCCGCGAAAAGATCCGCAAGATGATCCTCTGGTACCTCTTTGCCTCTCATACCCCTCGCGCCATGGCGGTACTCGTCGTAGACGCGCAGGTGGGGCTTACCGATTTTGATCGTGAACTGCTCCAGGCACTCCACGATGCCGGGCGCGAGACGATTATCGTCGCCAACAAGGTTGATAAGCTCAATCAGAGCGAACGTGTACACCGTCTGCGGGAGCTTGTCGCCGAGGCGGGGGCCGTACCGGTCGTGCCCTATTCAGCAAAGACGGGGTTGGGGAGGGAGGAGGTGTGGCGAGTGATTAGTGAATAGTGGATAGTGAATACGTCCGGCGGCGCGACTGCCGCAGGCAGTCGCGCCGCCGGACGTTTCGTCCATTCCACATTCTATATTTCTATTTTCATGTTAATCGACGACGTAACAATCAAAGTACAGGCGGGCAAAGGGGGCAATGGCGCCGTCGCTTTTAGCCGTACCAAGATGACCAAAGGCCCCACGGGCGCGAACGGCGGCCCGGGCGGCAACGTCTACCTCGAAGGCGTCTCCGATCTCGGAGCACTCAACCAATTCCGCCACAAAAAAGATCAACGCGCCGCGGCAGGTGAGCCGGGCGACAGCACCCTGCACGATGGTGCGGCGGGTGCAGACCTCATCTTGAAGGTGCCCGTTGGGACGGTGGTTCACTACCCGGACATGGAGGCGCCGCTTACCCATGAGCTCGTCAAGATCGGCGAGCGTCTCCTCGTGGCAAAGGGTGGCAAAGGCGGCAAAGGCAATTTTCATTTTCGCTCGGCGCACAACACGACGCCGCGCAAAGCCCAAGACGGCCTGCCCGGCCAAGCGCGCGCCCTGCGGCTTGAGCTCAAGCTGATCGCCGACGTGGGCTTCGTAGGCCTGCCCAACGCGGGCAAGTCCAGCTTGCTGAATGCTCTTACCAACGCTTCCGCCAAGGTCGCCAACTATCCCTTTACCACCCTTGAGCCCAATATCGGCGCCTATTACGACCTTCTGCTTGCCGACATCCCCGGCCTCATAGAGGGTGCCTCCTCCGGCAAAGGATTGGGTGTCAAGTTCCTTCGTCATGTAGAGCGCACCAAGACACTTGTTCATCTGGTCTCCGCCGAGTCGGACAATCCGGTACGCGATTATCGCACTATACGGAGTGAGTTGACACACTATAGCGACGCTCTCGGCAAAAAAGAAGAGCATGTATTTTTGAGCAAGGCCGATCTCGTATCTTCGGATAACGCCGAGCGTATGATGGCACAGCTCTCCGATGCATGCGGCACGCCGGTTTTTGCCATCTCCGCCCCGGAAGAAAATCTCGCCCCCGTCATCGCCCTCCTCTCCCGCATTTCGCAGGAGAAGCAATCAACTGAATGAAGTTCGACTTCTTCACTCACCTCCATTATGGTGCGATGAGTATTTCGTACTTGTCGCGCGATACTTTATACTAAAGGCATGGATGAACAACAACGCGATACCTTTCGCCTCTATGTGCGCAATACTATTTTTGGGATCGAGGATTCTCTCGTCTCTACGGTAGGACTTCTCTCCGGTGTGGCGGTCGCCGGCTTGTCGCGCGGGGAGATAGTAACCGCCGGTATCATCCTCATTTTTGTGGAGGCAATCTCCATGGCGGCGGGAAGTTTTCTCTCCGAGCAATCATCGCGCGAATATGACGCGCATGGTGAAATGCCCGCATCACACGCGGTCGTCGGCGGTGTGATTATGTTCTTTTCATACTTTCTTTCGGGTTTTGTACCGCTTACGCCATACTTCTTTCTTGATGTGGCGCATGCCTTGCCATACTCCATCGTCGCCTCCGGTACCACCCTCTTTTTACTCGGCTTTATTGGAGCGTATCGTTTTGGCATAAACGCATGGCGGGGCGGTATCCGCATGCTGGTGATCGGCGGCGCGGCGATCGCCGTGGGCATCGTCGTCGGTCATTTTGTGCCGAGTAACTTCTAATACTCTGCTATGAGATTGCATCGATTCATCGGCGACTTCGACCTAACCTCTCCGGAGGTCGTCATCACCGAGGATGGTCTCGTCCATCAGATCCGTCGGGTTCTCCGCATGGAAGAGGATGATGAGCTGCTGCTTGCCGACGGCAATGGTCGGCAGGCGCGCTGTCGGATCACTGCCATCACCCCGCAGGCGATCACAGCATCGGTGGAGGAGGTGAGCGTCCTTGCTACCGAGCCGTCGGTACGCGTTACCTTGTATTGCTCGCTCCTGCGTCGGGAGAATTTTGAATGGGTGGTGCAAAAAGCCACCGAATGCGGCGTCGCCCGCATCGTGCCGATCATCACCGAGCGGACGGTCAAATTTGGCGGCAAACGGGAGCGCTTCGCGCTCATCGCCCGCGAGGCGGCCGAGCAGTCGGGGAGGGGGGTGATTCCCGACGTTGCCGATGCGATTTCCTTTCGTGAAGCGCTCGGTGAAGCAACGCGTTCGGGAAGGGCGATCTTTTTTGACGCGGACGGGCTTCCTGCCCATCACGCGCTCGCCGGCATGTCGTCGGGTGGCATGGTCGCTCTCTTCATCGGCCCCGAGGGTGGGTGGAGCGCGGGGGAGGGTGAAGCGGCGCGTGCCGCCGGCCTCTCCGTCGCCTCGCTTGGTGCGCTGACCTTGCGGGCCGAGACGGCGGCGATCGTGGCAACCTATCTTACGGCACACGCGGCGGGGGTGTATACTGGATAGGCATCGTCATATCCTTATTCTTCATACCCCATGTCCAGCAGAAAACTATTCTTCATATTTATCCTCCTCGCCGCCATCGTAGGCGGACTTGGTTGGTATTTGGTACGCGACGCCGCGCCCGAAGACGGCATCACCCTCATCAAGAGCGATCAGTGCGAGGCCGACATTGTGACGGCGACCACCAACGCGCAAGGGAAAATCTGCACCCAGCACGTTGCGACCATGCTCTGCCCCTACGGCAAGAATGTCACCTACCAAGCGACCAACGGTTGCGTCATCTCCCAACTCCAGACCCTGCGGTGGACGATAGGCCAGTAGGGAATTTTTTATGAGGCAATAATCAGTAGCGCCGCAGAGTTACTTGACAAATACGTATAAAATATTTATACTATGTAAATAGTTTTTTGAATTTTGAAAAAAAGAGGAGGACGTAATGAGTAAAAAGATATGTCTTGCCGGCCCGATTTGCAGTGGCAAGTCGACGGTCGGGAGAATGATCGTCGAAAGAACGGGCTTACCGCACTGCTCTTTCGGGGAGATTATCGGCACGTATCTGTGCCGAAACAATCTCCCTGCCGGGAGGGAAGATAAACAAAAGTTTGGTGAGGAACTCATCGCCCGCGGATACAATAAATTCGTAGAGTGGGTGATAGAAAACTCACCGCAGATTGAGTGGCGCAAGCCCCTCATCATAGATGGACTGCGGTACAAGGAAGTGTATCAAGCCCTCGTCAAAAAATTCGATACCCGTCTCATCTATTGTGCGTGCGACGAACACACGCAACTCGCTCGTCTTATGGGGCGAGACGGAGTAGACGAGGAGACGGCGAGGAGGATACTTTCACACGGAACGGAGGCGAGTGTCCGCGAGATGGAAGAACTCGCGGATGTTGTCTACATTCCGGGGGATCCTCCGGAGTATTTCCTGGACAAAATTGATGTGCTCACAGGAAGATGAGCGCATCTACACACAACCATACCTCGTCTACGACGGGGTATTTTTTCATTTCCCAACCCTTGAGAAATGTGTATAGTGAAGGTATCTTTTACGTATGAAAATCATCACCTCTGAAATAAAAACATTTCTTGTGGAGCGAGGGTGGCACACCCTTCGCCCCTCCGATTTGGCAAAATCCATATCTATCGAGGCGGCAGAGCTGTTGGAAATTTTTCAATGGACGAGTATGGATATCGAGGAGTTAAAGCAAGATATCGATAAGTTGGAACGAACAAAAAAAGAAATCGCCGATGTGTGTATCTACGCCCTTCAGTTGGTGGCATTGCTTGATCTCGATGCCGAGGAGATCATACGTGCCAAACTGGATCAGGTAAACAAAAAATATCCCGCTGAGCTGATGCGAAAGAATGCCCAAACAGAAACAGGGTCGGGCGATGATCCAGAGTATTGGAGGATCAAATATGCCTCACGCGATGCCGAGAGGTCGTAAAACGTTGGGTTAGTTGGGGTGGTATAGCAACAAAGTCGGTGGGGTATTCCCAAGATGAATATTGACACATATACCAAAATACATACAATGGTATGTATGCAAACATTACTTACCATCAAGACGGATAAGCGCCTCAAGGAGGCGGCACAAGAGACCGCCAAGGAGCTTGGCGTGCCGCTGACCACCGCCGTCAATGCTTTTCTTAAGCAGTTTGTGCGCGACCGCGCGCTTACTCTTTCGGCTTCGTATACGCCCTCCGCCTACTTGCGCGCCGTCATCGCTGAGGCGGAAAAGGATTATACTGAAGGAAGGAATCATTCACCTGTTTTTGACTCTGTTGATGAGGCTGTAGCGTGGCTCTCATCATGAAATTAATTTTCCACAAAAAGTTTAAGCGTCGGTTTAAGAAACTTACATACGCACAACAAAAGAAAGTAACGGATCGCTTTACACTGTTTGTTGTAGAACCATTTGACCCGATCCTCCACAACCATGAGCTCTCCGGTCCGTGGAAAGGGTATCGCAGTATCAACATCACCGGTGATCTGCGCGCGGTGTATACGATAATTGATGACGGTATCGTGCGCTTTGTCGACATTGGCACCCATAGTGAGCTGTATGAATAGGTGTGGGTATTTCAAAAAAGCGCTAACCTGCATAAACACCGTCACACCCTCCTTGGAGACGGTGATGAAACCTTCCTTCACGGGGAAGGTTTTTTGGTCGCCTGTGGTGCGGACGGTGATCGTACCTGCGGAGAGGGCGGAGATTGAGCGTCCGAGCGTCTTGGCGATGGTGCGGAGCGAGTATCCTTTCCGTTTCAGGATACTGATCTCATGTCGTTCGATGTTTGAAAGTTGTGGGGATCCTGATGTCTTGGTCGGGAGTTTTTTTCATTTCTCAATCATACCAAGTGATCGGATTCAAACCTGCTTTCACGCCCTCTATCAAAAGCCGGCTCGGCATAGGTCATTCGCCGTCATCGCGAGGCATGCCATCGCAATGGCACGCCGAAGCGATCCAGGATATACTCTCCCCATGTCGGGAAAGATGCCCTGCGTATATATACTCGCCAACAAAAAGAACGGGACATTATACGTGGGCGTTACCTCAAATCTGCCGCGTCGTATCATGGAACATAAACAAGGCGTTTTTGAAGGTTTTACAAAAAAATACAACGTCCATACGCTCGTCTATGCTGAACAAGCCGCAACCATGCCTGCCGCAATCGAACGAGAGAAGCAGATCAAGGGTGGCTCACGAAAGAAGAAGATGGTTTTGATAGAAAAAAATAATCCGTTGTGGAGGGATCTTGTTGAGTTGTACTGAACCCTGGATTGCTTCGCTGTCGCTCGCAAAGACGGATGGCGGATGCGGGGGCGGTTTTGCGAAGCAAAACCGCCCGCGATTGACAAACCACCAAAACAAATGTAGTGTGCCAGCAGAATTGGCGACAGAGAGGTGATCATGGTGAAAGCGAAAAAAGGGGTGTCTATAGACAGTTCGAATTTTTGGGACACTGATTTAAAAGATATAGAGGAGAGTTTTTTACCGGAGGGTGTTGCGATAACCGACCTTTCGACGACGCTTGACGCTCGGGTACCGCCCGGCGAGAATAGCGAGTTGTTGGACAGGGTGGTAAACATGGACGAGGTTATCACAGGATGTGAACAGCGAGAAGGAGAAAGAAAGCGGAAAAAAAAAGGATTTTTCAGAAGAATGTTCAATCTCTAACGACAAAGCCGGCGGGTATTCCCGGCCGGCTTTTTGATGGAATATGACGCGTTTTTTTACATCGACATCTCGAACCTCTCCGGCGATGCGCGCCCGGCTCTCTCGGTATTGACGAAATACAACTGTTATATATATCATAGTTGTATGAATACCAAGACAACGGTCAGCATCAAACTCGATAGAGAGGTGCGCGACGGTGTACAACATTTGGCGCGAGATTTTGGCGTGCCGATGAGTACCCTCGTAAACGCAAGTTTGAAAAATGTCATCCGCGAGGGGGTGCTCGTCCTTTCACGCGAACCGAAGATCAAAGAGAGTGTCTGGAAAGAGCTTCGGCAGGCGAGTGAAGATTTCAAGAAAGGTAAGAATGTCTCTCCCATATTTGAAAGCGGTGAGGAGATGGACGCGTATCTCAAAACACTATGAGGATTACTCTCCACAAAAGGTTTGTGAAGATGTATACACTGTTGCGCCCCGCAGAGAAGAAAAAGTTTCAACAACGTCGGGATATCTTTTTGAAAGACCTGTTCAATGCCGTATTGCATAATCACGAATTGTCAGGATTGCTGAAAGGGTATCGCAGTATCAATATCACCGGCGATATTCGAGTGATTTACAAAGAGGAGAGGAAGGGTGTGTTTCATTTCATCAGGATCGGCACCCATAGTGAGTTGTATGAATAGCCGCGTTTTTTGTAACGATAAAAGCCGACGGGTATTCCCAGCCGGCTTTTTATAGGGATACTTATTTTAGAATAATTTCGCTTCCCGCTGCTTTTTTGTAAGCTTTTTTAATTTGTTGTTTTGTCAGATGTAGGTAAGAGATATGTGGGTCACAGTAATGGCGCCCCGTTTTTATTTTTCCACCCTCCATCTCAAGTACAATAACTACAGGTGTGCGATATATTTTTTTTGTTTCAGGGTCGGGATAGCTTTCTATCATTTCTATCATGACGACATTTTTATTTTCGGTAATATGCTTAATGTCGTATTCCCGACCTTGTATGGGGTAAACTTCCTCAAGTTCCTCGGTGACATCGTTTTTGGTGGTCGGAAAAAGTTCCCCATCCTTCTTTTGATATACCCATGTCATAGTATAATCCGTTGTCATTCTTTTAAGAGCGGATGCCACATCGCCATTGATCTCGTCTCGGAGTATGGCAATAACAGTCTGTATGTTTTTACTGTATTTTTTCATATGCTTTATGTTTATAACACAAAAAATCCCCCATTACTATGGGGGATATAAGTTTTATGGACTTTTTATGCGGCAGAGACGTGAGAAGTTATCCCTACTAACGATCCATAGCTATTAAAAGCATAGTATACTTCCGTTGATAGTAGTGATGAGGCCAAAAAAAGTTCTTGAAATTGAGTCCATGCTTGGTATAAACAAGCAAACTCACTTTTTAGGTTTCCGTTTAGATTTTCCTCAAGAACTCGCGTGACCATTCCTTTTTCTGCACCAGGCTGTAAGTCTCGTACTCGTTGCCCAAGTTTATTCGTATAAGTCACAAGGCAATAAGCATGGTTTTTGAGCATACTCAGATTTTTATAGAAACCGCCGGACTTAGCGTTCTGTGCGACCACACTCCACGCGCTTTTGCTGACCATAGAAGCATCAATCAACCTAGTCCCGATACTATCCAAGTTGATAGTAGGACGTAGTGTGTGCAAATCACGATAGTGCGATCGGTCCATCTCATCCTTTAACTCATCTGCCCTGCTGATTAATTGGGATAATGATTCTAGAGATTTTTCCAAATTCACTTCAATATCCTTTATTGTACCAGTACCTCCTTCTATTTCAGCGAGGATGATGTCCTCAAGGGCAACATTAGCTAACTCAAGATGAGCAAAAGCAAGGCTTGCTTCTCGCGACATTTTAGTTGATATAGGAAGATACTTACGACACGGTTGGTGATTTTTTCCACCCATAACACAATCTCCTCTGGTAAGTTGTTAAAGATCATCTGGCTGGGGAGCATAACTCCTTGAAGAATATGTTACTAATTTTTAGTATCTTGTCAAGATTTTACACCAACACCGTCACACCCTCCTCGGAGACGGTGATGAAACCTTCCTTCACAGGGAAGGATTTTTGGTCGCCTGCGGTGCGCACGGTGATGGTACCTGCGGAGAGGGCGGAGACGAGCGGCTCGTGATCTTTGAGAATCGTCATCTCGCCTTCACTGCCCGGGCAGGTGAGCGAGAGGCAGTCGCCTTGGAAGACAACGCCGTCTATTTTTGTGATGGTGAGGGGAAACATAATTACTTTCCGACTTCATCGATCGTCCCCTTCATGTAGAAGTCCTGCTCGTTCTTGCCATCGTGCTTGCCATCGAGGATTTCGCGGAAGCCGCGAATCGTCTCCGCGAGGGGGACATACTGGCCTTTGATGCCGGTGAA
Organism: uncultured Candidatus Saccharibacteria bacterium; assembly: GCA_964348495.1. Lineage (GTDB taxonomy): Bacteria > Patescibacteriota > Minisyncoccia > Phycocordibacterales > UBA2135 > CAYGCZ01. The sequence goes on along the minus strand of CAYGCZ010000006.1, from coordinate 889 downwards.
GGCCTCGCCGACGAAGAAGGGTTGCGAAAGGAAGCGCTGTATCTTGCGTGCGCGGTAGACGGTCTGCTTGTCGTCCTCGGAAAGCTCCTCGATACCGAGGATGGCGATGATGTCTTGCAGGTCTTTGTAGCGTTGGAGGACGCGGCGCGTCTCCGTGGCAACATCGTAGTGTTCTTGCCCGACGATCTGCGGGTCAAGGGCGCCGGAGGCCGACTCGAGCGGATCGATGGCCGGGTAGATGCCGAGCGAGGCGAGTGCGCGCGAGAGGACAACGGTTGAATCGAGGTGCGAGAAGGTGGTTGCCGGCGCGGGGTCGGTAAGGTCGTCGGCGGGCACATAGACGGCCTGCACGGAGGTGATGGATCCTTTTTTCGTGGAGGTGATGCGCTCTTGCAAGGCGCCCATCTCTTCCGCGAGGGTGGGCTGATAACCAACAGCCGAAGGAATGCGGCCAAGGAGCGCGGAGACCTCCGAACCCGCCTGCGTAAAGCGGAAGATGTTGTCGATAAAGAGAAGAGTGTCCTTGCCCATCGTATCTCGGAAATACTCCGCCATCGTAAGTCCAGAAAGGGCCACGCGAGCGCGTGCCCCGGGTACTTCATTCATCTGACCAAAAACGAGGGCTGTTTTATTCAAGACACCAGAATCCTTCATTTCGTGATAGAGATCATTTCCTTCGCGCGTGCGCTCGCCGACACCGGCAAAGACGGAGTAGCCGCCGTGTTCGGTGGCGATGTTGCGGATGAGCTCTTGGATGAGCACTGTTTTGCCGACGCCGGCACCCCCGAAGAGGCCGACCTTGCCGCCTTTGATGAAGGGGGTCATGAGGTCGATGGACTTGATGCCCGTCTCGAAGACTTCGGTGGTAACGGTCTGATCTTTGAAGGGG
>CAYGCZ010000005.1:46756-50175 GCA_964348495.1 uncultured Candidatus Saccharibacteria bacterium | reverse complement strand
TGCCGAGGTCTATATCCTCTCCAAAGAGGAAGGAGGCCGCCACACGCCGTTCTTCTCCGGCTACAAGCCCCAGTTCTACTTCCGCACGACCGACGTTACCGGTGAAGCAACCCTTCCCGAGGCCGTCAAAATGGTCATGCCGGGCGACACGGTTACCTTCAAGGTCAAGCTCATCAACCCGATCGCACTCGAAGACCAGCAACGCTTCGCCATCCGCGAGGGCGGCAAGACGGTCGGTGCCGGTGTTGTCACCAAAGTCGTCGCCTAACAGAGCGCTCCGTCGGATCCTTCCGACAGTCGTTCTTCGCACCTATCTACTACCATGCCTACCACTACGAAACCTAAGACGACGCGCAAGCGCAAAGCCGCAGACGACGTGTCACGCCTCCGCATCCGCGTTCAAGCGTATGAGAGCAAGATCCTTGACGCCAGCGTCAAGCAGATCATCGACACGGCGCTTCGGCACAACGCCACGTTGCACGGCCCCGTTCCGATCCCTACGGAGATCAAGAAATACACCGTCAACCGCGCCACGTTCGTCCACAAGGACGCGCGCGAGCAGTTTGAGATGCGTACGCACAAGCGTTTGATCGATATCATCAATCCTTCGCCAAGCGTCATTGAAGCACTCACCAACTTGCACCTTCCGTCCGGCGTCAGCATCGACGTAAAGATGATGTAGCACATCATTTTGGGCACTGGTGAATTCAGCCCCACTTTTTCCGCACCGCGGAAAAAGTGGGGCTGGGGTACCAGGTTCTAAATAACCTTGCTTATGAAGTTTATTCTTGCAACGAAAGTAGCGATGACCCAAGTCTTCACCAAAGACGGGGTGTCTTTTCCCGCGACAGTACTCGCGGCGGGGCCGGTTACGGTTACGCAGGTCAAAGACGGCGGCAAAGACGGCTATCGTGCCGTTCAGGTCGGTCTTGGCGAGCGCAAAAAGGTGAACAAACCGCTCGCGGGACATTTTAAGAAGGAAAAGGGGTCCTTTGCGCATGTGCGCGAGTTCCGTATCTACGACGGAAAGCAGGATCTCTCGGCCTACGGCGTCGGCTCTGCGATCGACGCCTCCGTCTTCGCCGCGGGCGATGATGTCGAGGTAAGTGGCACCTCAAAAGGTAAGGGCTTCCAGGGCGTCGTCAAGCGTCACGGCTTCCACGGCGGTCCTCGCACCCACGGTCAGAAGCACTCCGAGCGTGAAGCCGGATCCATCGGCGGCGGCGGTCGCGCCGGCGGTCGCGTGGCGAAAGGCATGCGCATGGCCGGTCGTATGGGCTCCGATCGTGTTACGGTCAAGGGTTTGAAGATCCTCGCCGTCAACAAAGAGGGGAACGAGATCGTCGTCTCGGGTGCTATTCCGGGTCGTCGCGGCACTCTTATCGAAGTGCGGAGTGTGAAGTAGTCGTTTCGTCTCTTCGTCATTCTTCAATTTAGTAATTCTCAACCTATGGAAGCAAAAGTCTACAATCAAGAGGGTAAAGAGGTTAGCACCGTCATATTGCCGGAGGCGGTTTTCGGCCTCTCATGGAATGGCGACCTCGTGCATCAGGTAATGACCTCGATGGTCTCCAATGCTCGCGTTACCCTCGCGCACACCAAGGATCGCGGCGATGTCCGCGGCGGCGGCAAGAAACCATGGCGTCAGAAGGGCACCGGCCGCGCACGCCACGGTTCGCGTCGTTCGCCGCTTTGGGTTGGCGGCGGTGTTACCTTCGGCCCCACCACCGATCGCAATTTTGAGAAAAAAGTAAACCGCAAGTCCCGTGTCCGCGCCCTCAACGTCGTCCTCTCGCAGAAGCTCCGCGACGGTGAGATCCTCTTTGTCGACAAGCTCGCGCTTTCCGAGATCAAAACGGCCACCGCCAAGGCGATTGTCTCCACGTTGAGCACCATTCCCGGCTTTGAAGGTCTTGCAACCAAGAAGCGCCATGCCGCGTGCATCTACCTCCCCGAGCGCAATGAAGCGGTACAATTGAGTTTCCGCAACATGGGCAACATGGAGATTTTGGACATGAAGAATATGAACCCGCTCGACATCACCTCATGCAAATACCTCGTGGTCGCCGATCCGGAGACGAGCGTTCGCTTTTTGGAGGGTAAACTTGCCAAATAACATCTATCGCTATGGGTATCTTTAAGAAAAAAACGCAAACAGCATCATCCGGCAAGCGCGAGATCCGCAAAGGGGCGGGAGCATACGCCTCCGTCATCGTGCGCCCGCGCATCACCGAGAAGGCATCATACCTTACCGCCGACGGAGCGTACACGTTCGTCGTCGCTCCGGACGCCAACAAAGTCTTGGTGAAGCGAGCCGTCGAAGAGACCTACGGTGTCTCGCCGGTACGCGTCGCCATCATCAACAACGCGGCGCGCCGCGAGGTCGCTCGCGGCCGCACGGTAGTGCGCTCCGGTTTGAAGAAGGCCGTGGTGTACTTGAAGAAAGGCGATACGATCGAGTTCGTATAGACCTCGATACCCAAAGACCGCAACCTGCAAAAATCTCATTATTGATCAATTACGTATAGGTTGCCGGCACACATATCATGAAAAAACTTAAACCGACAACTCCATCACAGCGCGGGACCGTCTTGGTCGCCTACCGCAGTCTCCTGACCGCCTCCGAGCCGCACAAAAAGCTCACCACGGGCGGCAAGCGCGCCGTAGGTCGCGCGAACTCCGGTCGCATCAGCGTACGCCACAAGGGTGGTGGCCATAAGCGCCTTTTCCGAAGCGTTGATTTCAAATACGACAAACGCGATATACCGGCAACCGTAGAGACGATCGAATACGATCCGAACCGTTCCGGCTTCATCAGTCTCGTCTGCTACCGCGACGGCGAGCGCCGCTACGTCGTCGTCCCCGCAGGTATGAAGGTGGGCGATACGTTCATCGTGGCCGATGAGGCGCCGATCACGCCCGGCAACAGGACGCGCATCGCGCGCATCCCCGTCGGTACCTTTGTGTACAACGTCGAGATCCAGCCCGAGAGCGGTGCCAAGATCGCCCGCTCTGCCGGCAATGCCGTGGAGGTGATCGCACAGGACGCCGGCAAGACACACCTTAAGATGCCTTCCGGCGAGATCCGCAAGATCGCGAGCCAGTCATGGGCATCTGTCGGCGCCGTTTCCAATGAAGAGCACCGCTTGCGCAATCTCGGTAAGGCCGGCCGCTCGCGCTGGCTCGGCATCCGCCCGACCGTCCGCGGTTCGGCGATGAACCCGGTAGACCACCCGCACGGTGGTGGCGAGGGTCGCCAGGGTATCGGCTTGCGCCGCGTCAAGAACATCTACGGCAAGGCCGTCGGCGGCATCAAGACGAGAAGCCCCAAGAAATACTCCAACGTCAATATCGTCCGCCGTCGCAAGACCGCGCGCGAAAAGAGGCGCTAATTTCAGAGCTCATCAAACAAGAAAACC
>CAYGCZ010000005.1:0-46656 GCA_964348495.1 uncultured Candidatus Saccharibacteria bacterium | reverse complement strand
AAGAAAACCCCCTCCGTTATGGAAAGGGGATCCCCTGCTTTCGGGCGGTGCGCACTATCTGCGCATAGGCGTACTCCCAGACCTTATCCGCAGTCATCTCCGTCGTGTCTACGCAGATGTCGTAGGCGGCCCTATCGTAGTGGTCGGCGATACTGTAGAGATCTTTATAATGCTTATGCTCCTCGTCGAGTCGCGCCTGGCGGATACTGCACGCGTCCGCGTAGGAGAGGTGCGTGTTCTCCGGCCGCATCATGAGGCGCGCTGCCCCCTGCACTTCGTTCACGGTAAAGAGTATTGTAATGCTCTGGTGCGGGCAGGGCATGAACGCCGTCATGCGCCCTTCGGCGATGAGTTTGCCGCCCTGTGCCATAACGGCGGTGAGGCGGTCATCGAGAGCGCGCTCCGTCGCCTCGTCCATGGTGGTGTAAAAATCCTCCTTGCGCATGCCCTGTTCATGGGCCATTTCTTCTATGAGTTTGCCCATGTAAAAATACTCGTATTCCGGATGCTTTTCTTTCAGTTTTTTGCAAAAGGTGGTGGACCCCGATCCCGGGTGTCCGCTGACGCGTATGATCATATTCATAAGGGTTGCCTCTCCCAATGTCTGTTTCAAGTATACCCTACAGGAGGCATGAGGAAACTTGACACGACCTTTGTTTTTTTGATTTTTCCGCCAGCTTGTAGTAAGTATGCTCATCAGGTATGATACCTAGTACCTAGGTATAAGGTTAGTAGATCATATGACAGTATGAAACCAGACATATCGCTATCAACAAAAAAGAAAAAATCTTTAAAGCTTGCGAAGCAAGCTCGTGGAACTTTGGAAAAAGTGATTACTATGATTGAGCAGGACGCGTATTGTCCCGAGATCATCCAGCAGGCGGATAGCGCGGTCGGATTATTGCGCACCGTAAAGAAAGAGCTCCTCGCAGGGCATCTTGATACCTGTGCGTATGAGCGCCTTCGCGAAGATAAAGATGCTGCCGTAAAGGAGCTTCTCAAAATCTATAATCTTTCAAACTAACCTATGAGCACACATAGTTACAAAGTACAAGGAATGCACTGTGCCTCATGCGCGAGCAGTATCGAGCGCAGTATCAAGAATATTAAAGGTGTTACAGACATTTCTGTAAATAATGGCACGGAGAAAGCAAAAATTTCATTTGATGAGAACAAGACATCGCTCCGTGTTTTCAATGAGAAGCTCGGCCCTCTTGGTTATGTGTTTGAGACAGAAAACGGGGGAGTGCACGAGGAACATCTTGGAATGAATCAATCAAAACAAGAAAAGTTACGGGAAGTGTCAGAGATGCGCACGCGAGTGTTGAGTGCGCTCCCGATCGCGGGGTTCAGTATTTTTATCATGGCGTGGGAGGTTTTGGGGGAATACGGCAGTGTCCCCGCGATGTCGGAGACGATATACGAATTCTTTCATCACCTGCTCCCGATTTTTGCGACTTTTATTTTCGTTACTATCGGCAAACCGTACATACTTGGTGTCTATCGTTTTTTTCGTTACGGAAAAGCAACCATGGACACGCTTATCGGGCTTGGTACGATGGTCGCCTTTGTATATAGTTTTATTATTTCCGCCTTCGGCAACGTTCTTGCCCCATATCTTGCGGTTGAATACACCTATTACGACGTAACCATCGTGGTGATTACGTTTATCGCGCTTGGTACCTATCTCGAAGCGAAATCAAAGATCAAAACGGGCGATGCCATCGAAACATTGTTGGGACTGCAGGCGAAGACCGCGCGTGTTGTTCGAGGCGATGGCGAGGTGGAAATTCCACTGGAAGAGGTCGTACGCGGCGATATTGTCGTGATAAAGCCGGGGCAAAAAATCCCCGTAGACGGAACAGTGGTTGAGGGAGCATCGTTCGTTGATGAATCAATGCTCACGGGCGAGCCGGTTCCCGTCGAAAAAATCCCTGATACGCCCGTCGTTGCGGGAACCATAAATACAGCGGGAACATTCAATTTTAGGGCGACAAAAATCGGCTCTGAAACCCTGCTTGCTCATATCATCAAGATGGTTGAGGAGGCGCAAGGGAGCAAGGCCCCAATTCAAGCACTCGCAGATACCATTTCATCGGTATTTGTCCCTGTGGTGCTTGTTCTCGCCCTCATCGCCTTCGGAATATGGCTTTCTTTGGGTATTCCGCTTTTTGGTTTCTCTCAAGCGCTCGGTTTTGCACTCACTTCTTTTGTCGGGATTCTCGTCATCGCGTGTCCTTGCGCCCTCGGACTGGCAACGCCGACGGCAATTATTGTGGGTGTTGGGAAAGGTGCGAGAAATGGAATTCTGGTGAAGGACGCCGCGACTCTCGAAACCCTGTATAAAACAGATGTTGTGGTGGTGGACAAAACAGGAACTATCACCACAGGAAAGCCGGAACTGACGAATATTGAAAACAAAAGCGATAAAACTGACAGTGAAGTGTTGGCGATCCTTGCAACGCTTGAAAATAAATCGGAACACCCAATCGCTCATGCGATTGTACAGTACGCAAAAGAAAAAAATACGGTACTCAAAACCATTGAACAATTTGAAATACTTACAGGCAAAGGTCTGAAGGGAATCATTGAAAAGAGAGAATATTTCGCCGGAAATACAAAAATGCTTTCTGACATACCCATCGCTTTTGATGCAAAACATCTTGAAGAAGAAACCGCGAAGGGTAAAACACCTGTTATCCTTGCCGATAGACACGGTATTTTGGCGATTGTATACGTCGCCGATCAGGTCAAGCATGAGGCGCAGGAAACTGTTGCACAGCTTCACACACTCGGCAAAAAAGTAGTGATGCTCACCGGAGACAGCAAAAAAACCGGCGAATATATCGGAAAGCTCGTCGGCGTCGATGAAGTTATTACCGAAGTGATGCCCGAGGATAAGGTGCGAATAGTCAAAGAATTGCAAGGAAAAGGGAATATTGTGGCCATGGTGGGCGATGGTGTTAATGACGCTCCCGCGCTTGCACAAGCTGATGTGGGTATCGCGATGGGTACGGGAACGGATGTCGCTATTGATTCTGCGGGAATTATACTGCTCGGTGGTGACATCTCAAAACTCGTCAAAGCGGTAAAACTCTCAAAAATGACTATGCTGGGAATACGGCAAAATTTGTTTTGGGCGTTTGTGTACAACATTGTCGGCATTCCGCTTGCGGGAGGACTTTTCTATCCGCTCTTCGGGTGGCTTCTCTCGCCGGTGTTTGCGGGATTTGCCATGGCGATGTCGTCGGTATCGGTCGTCTCAAACTCATTACGCATTAAAACCAAGTCTCTATGAAGACTATAACCCTCCATGTCAGCGGCATGCACTGCCATTCGTGCAAGATCCTCATTGAGGATATTTTGAACGAACAAATCGGCATTGAGCGTGCACAGGTTGCTCTTACGCAAGAAACAGTGTCATTTGAGACGCGTCTTGATGAGAGTCGGCACACACTTGCGGAACTGTTGACTGAAAAAGTCAAACATAACGGCTACTCGTTCTCGGTTGAAAAAAAGAGTAAAGAGAAACAAAATAATAAGGTTGTGTGGCAAGCGCTACCGATCGGCCTTGCTGTGCTCGCTTTATTTTTCATTCTGCAAAAATCAGGAATTCTTAATTTTGGGATTGGCGGGGTGGCGACACCACCAACAAGTTTTGTCATAGGGCTCGTTGCCTCGGTTTCGAGCTGTCTTGCGGTTGTGGGCGGGCTCGTGTTGTCGCTCTCTGCAACCGTATCGCAAGACAACGTGAGCGATACGAGGCCGATGATGCTCTTTCACGGCGGACGACTCATCGGGTTTGCGCTTCTTGGCGGGGTGTTGGGATCGGTCGGAAGTGCGATCGGTGTGAGTTTTACTCTCGGAGCGATACTTGGAATTATTGCGTCGGTCGTGATGATACTGCTCGGGTTTAACCTTGTGGGCATTTTTGAAAAAAGTTCGATTACACTTCCATCGGGAATCTTTACTTTTTTCCGCACCGTAGAACATAAGACGCTTGCGCCGGCTCTCATCGGCGCGGGGACGTTTTTCTTGCCGTGCGGCTTTACACAATCAATGCAAATCGCGGCACTATCGAGCGGATCATTTGTCTCGGGTATGCTTATTATGCTCGCCTTTGCGCTGGGCACGCTTCCCATGCTCGCCCTCCTCTCGTTTGGTTCGGCAACATTCGCTCGCTCAAAACATGCTCCACTCTTTTTCACATCAGCGGGAGTCGTGGTGATCGGACTTGGGGTGTTTGCACTTCTCGCTGGTCTCGCCGGTCTGGGCGTCATCAATCCGCTCTTTAATGTATAGTCGGTAATTCGTATGCAAAAACACACAATCATTTCGATACTTGTCAGCATCGCGATCATCGGCGGAACGCTCTCTTTCGTATCTGAAAAATCCGCTACGTCTGAAAATAGTGATGTCGCACCATCTGAAAATGTGGAAATGAAACACGGTGTCCAATATGTTACCGTTATCGCACAAGGCGGTTACTCTCCGCGTGTGTCGGTTGTGCGGCCACATATACCTACGAAGCTTATCGTCAAAACAAACGGAACCTATGACTGCTCCGCCTCTCTTGTGATGAGAGAGGCGGGCTTTCAAAAGATACTCCAACCGACGGGCGAAGAAATAATTGATATAGGAACTCTCAAAGAGGGAGACAAGATACAAGGAATTTGCAGCATGGGAATGTATAATTTTCAGATTACCTCGAGGTGAGGGATTCGGTCACGAGTTTCTAAGGATATGCACGAGCTTCGCTCGCTTACATCCTAAGAACTCGCTCTCCTTACAGGAGCAGTACACCTTTTGGACAGTTTGTTCGCAAAGCTCCAAACCATCTCAAAAGGTCTTGCGGCGCTCCGGGCACTCGCGCCTCACCCGGCGGCGCGCCCCCCACTCCTCCGCTTCGCTCCGAAGCAGGGACCCGGCGCGTCCGCCTTTCGAATCCCTCAGCATTCTACAGCCGCATTAAAAAACAGGACTTGTTAGTCCTGTTTTTTGCGGCTGTGAACGCTGAGGGATTCGAACCCCCGACCCTCTCGGTGTAAACGAGATGCTCTAACCAACTGAGCTAAGCGTCCTTGTTCGGAATGTATCTGTTATACAAGAATTGAATAAGAAACGCAACGGACGGCCGTGCATTTTTCCTCCCTTCGTGCTATGGTGCAAAAAGCACGGTTTTGAACATACACATTAGGAGGCACAACGATGAATCCTTTGAATATGAGCGTAGAAGAGATCTCCTCTCTGCTGAAGAACTATATTGACGGGGCACTCTGGAATGGGTGCACCAAACAGCGGGACGCGCTGTGTCGCCTCCTCGCGAAGCGTCTGCTTGCGCGTGAGAAGACACCCCTCGTTTCTCTTGCGGACTTGAAAGAGGACACCGCGTATCTGGTCCTCCATGCAGGGATGAAATACGGTGTGGATATTCGCATACAGGCGGCTATGGTGCGCGGCCTGCAGTCCGTTCAACAGCACATCCTTCACATCGCACGGACGATCCCCCTGCCGACATCCTCGGTCTACGAACTCTTTGACCGTTGGTGCGGAGCGGTGGATGAGGTTGCCAGGGAGTTTGAGATCCCCCGCACCGAAGCGGTGCGTCTCCAGTTCACTAACGACGAGGTGATTCGTAAAACCCTCTCTGAAGAGGGTGCCCGCGCACTCTTGAGTGATCTGTTTGATGCGGGTGTCGCACTGACCGACAACAACCTCTTCGTGGAGAAGATCATGGCGCCCTTTAGCTCGCTGCGCGGCCACGAGGTATATGAGAAGATACGGGCGATCACTACCCATCTCGTCTCCCTAGGGACTATATCGCTGGCATGCCAGTTGGCTTGCTTGGCGCAGACTGTGGAATCGGCACTTCACCGCATCTACGGATAACTCTGAACCATCGCTTAAGGGCGATGGTTTTTCATAGCAATCTATCACTCCGTGCTATATACTGCGCCTATGACCATCCCCATTCTCTACGAAGATACCGATATTCTCGCCGTCAATAAGCCGGCGGGCATTATGGTGCATGGCGATGGCAAGAGCGCGGATCCGACACTTGCCGATTGGGTCGCGGAGCACTACCCGCAGACGGCGGGGGTGGGGGAGGCGATCACGCTTGCATCGGGAGAGGTCATAGAGCGGCCGGGCATCGTGCACCGGCTCGACAAAGATACCTCGGGCGTACTCTTGGTTGCTAAGACGCAGGCGGGCTTTGATGCGCTCAAGCGGCAGTTCCAAGAGGGGGGTATCAAGAAGACCTATCAAGCGATCGTCTACGGTTCCTTCAAGGAGCGTGCCGGCATCATTGATACGCCGATCGGCAGGAGCAAAAACGACTTTCGTCTGCGTAGTGCGGGAGGTAGTGCCCGCGGTCTCGTGCGCGAGGCGCGGACGGAATACGTCGTCGTCGCCGAGGCCGATCGCACCGCCGACAAGCAAGGCCGGTATGCGCTCGTGGAGGTTCGACCCAAGACGGGCAGGACGCACCAGATCAGGGTGCATATGCGCTCCATCGGGCATCCGGTCGTCTGTGACGCGCTCTATGCTCGCTCCTACGCCTGCCCCAAGGACGTGGGGCGCCTTGCTCTCCATGCGTTTGCGATTGAGTTTGTGCCGGTGGGCGGTGAGCAGGTTCGCGTTGAAGCGCCTTTACCGGAGGATTTGCGCACCGCGATAGCCACCCTCTTTGGCCTGCGTTGACGGGAGGGATTGTCAAATAGCGGGCACTGTGATACATTAGGTCCATTGTTTTGAAAGGCTCCCCGCGGGCCGTTTCAGTCAGAATTACTATGAACAAGATGACGATATATTCGCCGGTGAAGACCGAAGATCGCGCCAAGCTTAACATGGGCGCGGGAGATACGGTCCGCGTTTGGCAGAAGATTCAAGAAAAGGGCAAGACCCGTCTTCAGGCCTTTGAAGGTCTCGTGATCGCCCGCAAGCACGGTGTGCAGGCCGGGGCGACCTTTACGGTGCGCAAGATCTCCAATGGTGTTGGCGTCGAAAAGACCTTCCCGCTCTACTCTCCGCTCGTAGACAAGATTGATATCGTGCGCCGCGCAAAGGTGCGCCGCTCCAAGCTCTACTACATCCGCGAGAAGTCGGCCAAGGCAATCCGCCGCAAGATGCGCGGTTTTGCGGATTTCGTCCCCACCTCCTACAAGGAGGAGGTACCCGCAGAGAAACAAGAAGTTCTCGCAGAGGTATAGTGAAAAGGCGGTATGTATCAAAAAAACGGCGAGAAAGCCGTTTTTTGTTGGTGGTGCCCAAGACTGGACTTGAACCAGCATGCCCTTGCGGGCGCTACCACCTCAAGGTAGTGCGTCTACCAATTTCGCCACCTGGGCATGGCATGAGCATAGCACACCACGGCAAAAAAGAAAACAGATTGACGTACGTCCTCCGAGCGATTACGCTGAAGTGAGTATGTACCTGCACAATCAACAGAGAGGAGAGAGCGTATGCAAAAAACAACCATCGTTGATCGACGCCCGAATGGGCGCAACAAGAGTACGGTCAATCGCGAGAGATTGAAGAAGCGACTCTCAAAGTCGCTTCAAGAGGCGGTGCAAGATGTCGCACGAAAAGGGACGTGGAAGAATATCGTCTCACGCGACAAGAAAGGGATCATTATCCGAGGACGGCAGGATGCTCTGCACGAGCCAACCTTTCGGCACGGGAAAGGCGGCAAGAGGGGAGGTGTGCACCCGGGCAATAAGAAGTTTATTGCGGGAGATGTCATTCCTCGACCGCAAGGAGGTGGCGCGGGCGATGGTGCCGGAACCGGGGCAGGATCCGGTCAAGGAGATGACGATTTCTATTTCGAACTCTCCGCCAATGAGTTTCTCGAGTATCTTTTTGAGGATTGGAAGTTGCCCAACATGGTCAAGAAGGAACTTTTTAGAGAAGGTGTCTATGAGCGACGTTATGCGGGAATAGCATCGGAGGGTAATCCCTCAAAGATTCACATTCCCCGTTCGTGGATTAAATTCCTCGGACGTCGGCGTGCTGTCGGTGCGACAAGACGAAACAAAGCGCGCTCCGAGCGCGAGGCGCTTGAGAAGCTTCTCGTCCTTCTGCGTCGGCGCGGCACGGGACCAACCGATGCCGAGCGGGAGGAGATACAGAAGATCTCCAAGGAGATAGCGCGGGCGGAAGACCGTTCTCGAAAGGTAACGTTTGATCCTCATGATTTGCGTTACCGACTCCATACGCAAGTACCGGTTCCCGCCCCGCGGGCGGTGATGTTTTGCGTCATGGATGTGTCGGGAAGCATGTCGGAAGAAATGAAAGACATCGCCAAGCGATCATTCATTCTTCTCTATCTCTTCTTGCGAAGAAATTATGAATGGTGCGACGTGGTATTTATACGCTACACGCACTATGCAAAGGAAGTGGATTCGGAGGAGTTCTTCAGCTCTCGTGAATCGGGAGGAACCGTCGTTTCAAATGCGTTTGATCTGGTGGGGAATATTTATCGTGATCGCTATGGAGAGCGGTGGAATACGTATGTGATGATGGCGAGCGATGGAGACGATGAAGTCTCGGATGTTCCGCGCGCACTCCAGATTTTGGAGCATACCATTCTTCCCGTAGTGCAATACTTCTCCTATTTGGAGGTGGGAGAAAAAGGACACAAATACAAGAGCGATTTGTGGGATGATTTTCTTAAGATACGTCAAACGTACGGTGATCGTTTCAACATGATCCGTACGAAAGACGCGGAGGAGGTGTATCCGCTCTTTGAGCAGCTCTTCAAAAAAGTGGCAAGATAACTCTGAGAAGATATGCCCGCGCCTACGCGCGGGTTTTTGTATGGTGGATCGCGGTCTCTGTACCAAATAACCAATCCATGCTATGGTAAAACCGTACCTCTCCTCTAGAGGGGGGTCGTGGATGGTGCCTATGGTGTAACGGTTAACACAGAGGTTTGTGGAGCCTTTAATTCGAGTTCGATTCTCGATAGGCACCCAGAAATAAAGAAAATCGCCGCAAGGCGGTTTTCTTTTAATTTCTGGCATGTCTATCGAGAATCGAAAGCCGGAGCCGGTATACAAGACGAGCGACAGCGAGTGCTTGTCGGCGAGGCGGGGCCGAAGGTTCTTATGATTTTAGAGCCCGCAAGGGCTCATAAAATCATTAGAAACCTGTGGCCGATCTCGATAGGCACCCGTGTGCCACAAAAGCTCGTTCCGCGCGGACGGGCTTTTGTGTTTCCAGCTCTTTGACGGTGAGCATGCCGGCATGTTGGATGACCGTGATGATCGGTGTTTTTACGGTGTAGCAAAAAGAGTATGAACAGGTTCTCAAGAAAAGTGGTATACTATATGTAATCTATTTCCATCATGTCTTTTTTATATGTGCCACGATCGTATGATAGGGAAAACAAACAAAAAGCTATCGCTGAACTTTTAGAAAACACTGTTCCTGATCGAGATTTTTATATTTTAGTCATTGGCGCGATCATCCTCGCCGCATCAGGTATATTGATTGACAGTATTCCCGTGCTCATTGCCAGCATGATTGTCGCTCCGCTTGCATATCCCATTTTATCCCTCGGGCTTGCAATACCATCGGGAAATGGAAAGCTCTTTCTTCGCGCGTTTTCCATGCTGGCTATCTCCGTTTTTCTTGCGATCATAGTTGGCGGACTCTTTTCTCTCTTTGTAAAAAGTTATTTTGATGTTGCGGAGCGCGTACTCATTTCCTTTTTTCCAAACGTATTTTTTGATTCTCTAATTGCCATAGTATCCGGCGCAATTGCCGCTTATGGACTGATTCGCGCAAAAGTTGGCTCTGCCATGACCGGTATCGGCATTGCGGTCTCACTCATGCCGCCACTGGTTGCGACAGGCATCGGTATAGTTGATCCGGTTAATGATTTGGCTATCCGCGCCGGAAGCATCTTTCTTTTGAATGTTGCCGGCATTCTCCTTGGAAGCATGTTTATTTTCTTAATTTTTGGGCTATACCGAGAGCATCGTGCGATAAAAATAACATTGCAAAAATAACATTCCTTAATCTATGTTCAGAGAATTTGTACAATTTCTAAAAGAATTCAATGTGATAGCTCTGGCAGTCGGTTTTGTCATGGGTACAGCTTCGACATCGCTCGTTAATTCTCTGGTTAAGGATGTACTGATGCCTATCGCCGAACCGCTCATGTCGGCAGAGTCTTGGAAAGAGGCGACATTGAATCTCGGACCAATTTCCATTGCCTACGGATCCTTTGTGGCCGAACTTGTTAATTTTCTAGTTCTCGCTCTCATCATCTTTTTTGTTGCTAAAAAAATTCTCAAGATGGAAGCGGAGAAAAAGAAGTAATATATTCTATGAAGTTAAAACAAAAAATCGTATACAAAAACAGGTCGACGGACCTGTTTTTGTATTCATCTCATTGCGTTATTGAGAGAATATCGTGTATGGTATAACTATGAAGCTTGACGTGCCCTTTTTTAAACAGGATACACTCTACACCTGCGGTCCCGCCGTCGTTCAGATGATTTTACGGTATTATGGTATCGTCGCGAGCGAGCATACCCTGCGCGAGAAAATGAAGACCAACAGCGATGTGGGTACAATGCATAAGTACATGATCGACGAGATCCGCGCTGCGGGCCTCTATTGTTATGTTAATAATCACTCCTCAGTACAGGAGATTGCCTTTTTTTTGAAAATAGGATTGCCGGTCATTGTCCATTATATGGAACCGTCCGAGAACTCCCAAGATCACTACGCGGTGGTTGTCGGTATTGAAGATCATCACATTATTTTGAACGATCCGTGGCACGGCAAAGATTTCTCGCTAACCCTGACGGATTTCGAGCATCGATGGCATGATGGCAAGGGCATCTATCACAATTGGCTCCTCACCGCATCAAAGGAACATTTTGGGGTAGGCAGACAATATGCTCCCGCGGCGTGATCTCTGCTACAATGGAGGCATATGAACGAAACAAAACGCGATGTGTGGGACGAGGGGGAGTACCTCGATCTCTGGTCGGTGGTGCATGGTATGGCGGGTATGGCTGCGGGGTTTGTGCCGATACTTTTTGACGTGTCGTTTATGGGGGCGCTCCTTGTTTTTTTTATCGGCACGCTCCTCTGGGAGGTTGCCGAGGTATATGCGGGTATTGTCGAATCAAGAAAGAACATCGCCCTTGATATAGTGATTGCGCTTTGCGGCTTTGCCTCAACGCCGCTCATCGTCTTTTCCGCATACTTTGACACAGCCTTTATTCATATGTTTTTCGGTGTCGTCGTTCTTACCCTCATTCTTTTAAGTATCCGCGGATGGTTCGCCTACCGCACGCGCGAGGGCAAGAAACGTCTGCGCGATATTGCGCGGGAGTTGTAATTTCATAAAAAAATCGGCCGCCTTTCACGGCGGCCGATTTTTGAGATTAGAAATGCAGATTTCGCAAACGGACAAAATCGGCGAGTGCCGACTGACCTCCGGCCGTGCGAATGATGTCGTCCATGAGGATCATGACGAGCGGAATGCCAAGTACCACGGCGGTTGTCGCCAACGCCCGATGCGAGATGAACCATCGACCATCCTTCCACACCTCATAAAAGAAGACGATGGCGTAGATGCTGAGTGAGAAGGGGATAATGAGACTGATGATGAACGTTACGCCCCAGAAAAGGTAATCCAAGGTCAGAATGGAGGAGGAATGTATGAAAGTGTAGGTGAGGAAGCTTAATGCGACAAGGATTTTGCCCGAGTGGAAGACGGCGAAGTAGGCGAAAAAGACGAGGTAGAGAATAGTAAAGAACGACTGCCACGCGGGGGCGAAGTAGAAAGAAAGAAGTTTTTTGAAATATGAGGGCGGCGCCTCTTTTTTGTCAGCCATAGGATAAGGATAAAGAATGCGAGGGAAAGAAGCAAGGCACATGGTGAGATGTCGTATTTTGCCGTGCCTCTTGCCGTATGCGAGAGCACGTTGCGTTCATAAGGTTGTTGTAGAATTGTGTGATACTATGATTGATGTGAAAAAAGGTCACCCCACCATTGAAATAAAATACGGGAAATTAGTGGACCCTGCTTGTATTGCGTGGAGCAAAGAGCGCTATCCTGATTGGGTGCCACCCAGTATAGACGATGTAAAAAAGAAGGTGCTCGTATTTCGGGAGGCATGGGCTATGCATGAAGATGCAGTCTTGCAAGGTATTGCAGATGTAAGCGGGCTACAGTACCTGCGTTCCCATCATGATGTCTATATAGTGAGTGGCACACCTCGCGACATGAGCGACCCCATCATTATTAAAAGTCGGTATGAACCTGATGAGTTTGTGTATACCCTTGTGCATGAGCTCTTACATCGTATACTCGTACTCAACAAGGTTTCCAATAAGTATTCCACTGAAACACAGACAGTCAGAGACCATATCCATGTTTTTGCAATTTTGACCTATGTGTATCTGGATATATTGCATGCACAAGAGCGGTTTGCGATATCACGCAAACAGGCGATTGTTGGTGGCGAATACGAACGGACATGGCAGATAGTAGAACAAGAGGGGTATATGAACCTCATTGAGAGATTAAAAAACTCCCTGCAAAGCAGGGAGTATAGGAATTATGCCGTAGAATCCTCGTCATAATTATCCTCGACATCCGTGTCACTATCTTGCTCGTCACCGGCATTGATAGCTAATTTCCACAGTTCTAAAGTACTCATACAGACCTCCTTCGGTCTTAGTTGGACTTCTACCTCACATGTCCCGTGTCGCCATAAGGCCACACGACCATGCTTATTGATCACACTACACATTTCTCATAATAAAGTCAATACATGTGTGTGCATTTACGTTCTATGTGCCTCTGCCCTATGCGAGAGCCTTGCGCAGGGCAAGAGGTACGGCACTTAGAAACCCGGTTTCTAAGTGGCCGGATATCCCCTGTACTATGGCGATGAGATGGTATACTGCATGCAGGGGTAATTTATTTTCATATGGATAACACTACAAAATTTTGGGAGCGCAAAACGTTCGCGCTTCTCATAACAGGCGTTCTCGCCTCGATTGCATTCTTGCTCCTTGCGCAGGCATATGCCGCACTCAAGGCGGCTCGCTTCATCGGACAGGATGTACAGTTCAGCACGACCATCAGCGTCTCGGGAATAGGTGAATACGCCGCCGCGCCCGACATCGCCGAGGTTTCTTTTGCCGTCGTCAAAGAGGCGCAGACAGTAGCCGACGCGCAAGCGCAGGTGACAGAGATCATGAATGGCGTTCTTGTGTATGTACAGGACGAGGCCGGTGTCGCCGAAAAAGACATCGCAACGACGAATTATTCCATCGCTCCGAAGTATGAGTATCGCCGCGACGGTGCGGCAGACCTCTCGTACCCGTGGCCCGGTAATCAGGTGATCGCGGGATATACCGTATCGCACTGGGTTACTGTCAAAGTGCGCGACCTCGCCGCGACGGGTAGCTTGGTTGGTGAGCTTGGTGCACGCGGCGCGACAAACGTGAGCGATGTGAACTTCACCTTTGATAAACCCGATGCGGTAAAAGACAAGGCGCGTGAATTGGCGATCAAAGATGCCAAGGAAAAAGCCGCCGTTCTGGCGCGCGACCTCGGAGTAATCTTGGTCAAGGTGGTGAATTTCAGCGAATACGGCGGCGGTCCGATTCCGTACCGTACCTTCTCCGCCTTTGAGGGTGCCAAACTTGACGCGGCTGTCGCCCCTGAGATACCCGTTGGTGAGAACACAGTTACTTCCAACGTGACGATCACCTACGCGATAGAATAAGTTGCGTCAGGAGGGGATACTACGACAGACGAAAAACGCGGGCGCCTTCGGCGCCCGCGTTTTTTACAGAGCGTTTTATCATAGGGGATCACCATATATGTATCACTTATCAACAGGATACTCTGGACAACCTGTGCTATCCTTACGTCAGCAATCTCGGGGGTTCTCGCCGAGCACGATCTTTAATGCTCAAAAAAGGGGGTCAATGTGGAAGTATTAGAGTACATCTCCTCTTTTGAGGAGATTGAGCGTCTTGGGGTAAATGTGTTTACCCTTGTTTCATCAGTGCTCATCTTTCTTTCCTTGAGGGGGATACGATCTCTCTGGGTGCAGATACAGCATATTATTTCGCGACATTCCGTACAGACGATATCCTTTATCGGTTTTGCGTGTTTGTTTCTCCAATTTGGTTCCTACTTGTTATATGGGTTAGAGGTACATCGGGGGGTAATGATATTTCAGGGTTTGTGCAGAGTCCCGCTCTTAGGGATCGTATTGGCTTTGATATTCCATTACAAACACAGACTGGAATGGGGTCGAGATGATATTCTTGCTTTAGCACTCCTTTTCTTTTTTGTGGTGGTGTATGAATGTTTCCCCGCCGATTCTTTCTTGGTTGTTATATCAGGGATTGTCATTGCAGGGTCAGTCTTTCAACTCAAGGATGTTTTGATTCATGGGCGGGGAGTGTTGCGTATCGGCTATATATGGATATGTGCCGAAAACGCGCTTACACTCACCTTGTATGGTCTATACTTAGGGGATGTCGTCTTAGGGGGCACATGTTTCGTGCGGCTCGTTATGTACGGGCTGATCATTGAAACATATCGCAGAAATATACTCATTGATGATATCATCGGTCGCCTCTCTCCGATCCTAAAAGGAGACGTGCTGTGGGGTATTGTACTTATGGCGATGACGACCGCGTCTCTCTCGCTATCTTCTGTATTTGGAGGATTTTGGTACCTCAGTATGGTGTGTATCTTTCTTACATCGTTGTACGCACTACTCGGAATACGACTATGGGATGCCCCACAAAGGGATACGTATCGACGATTGCTCGTCGGTAATATGCCCGCTATTGGGGCTCTGGTGTGTGCCATCATTGGCGCACCGATCGCCATAATTATGGCGTTAGTGGGGGTATCTGCACTGGCGGATACTCGTACATTGGCGCTTTCCGAAAGCCGCTCGTAGAGCGGCTTTTTTATGGCGAGTTACCGCCCACCATTCGTTTGGTGTGCTACACTATGCGAATGATTCACGGCGACGGATACGATGCCATGCGGATGCTTCACCCCATCCCGCGGCGACTTTTGGAAAAGCGCGGACTTACAGATGAAGATGAAATCGTACGCTTTCTCGCCCCCGACTACGAGCGCGACATGCACGACCCCTTTCTCTTGCCCGACATGGAACGCGCCGTTTTGCGCATCCTCGCGGCGATTGAAG
Organism: uncultured Candidatus Saccharibacteria bacterium; assembly: GCA_964348495.1. GTDB lineage: Bacteria > Patescibacteriota > Minisyncoccia > Phycocordibacterales > UBA2135 > CAYGCZ01. Next base: position 31,441 of record CAYGCZ010000005.1, on the reverse strand, counting down.
CGCGGGAGCGTATTACGATATTCACCGACTACGACACCGACGGTATCCCCGCGGGCGTCGTCCTCCACGACTTTTTTGTAAAAATCGGCTACAACAACTTTGAAAACTATATTCCGCATCGTCACAAAGAGGGCTACGGGCTCAACATCCCCGCGATTGAGGGTTTCGCCCGCGCGGGGACGACCCTCATGATCACCGCCGACTGCGGCATCACCGATGTGGCACAGGTGATGCGTGCCCAAGAGCTCGGTATCGATGTCGTCCTCACCGATCACCACCTCCCCGGTGAGGTACTCCCGCCCGCCTATGCCGTCATCAATCACAAGCGCGCCGACAACGCCTACCCTTTTCCCGAGTTATGCGGGTGCGCCATCGCGTGGAAGCTCGTCTGCGCCCTCCTCGCGCGCGGGCGCGAACGCGGGATGTTTGCCGCTATTCCGCTTGGTTGGGAAAAGTGGCTCCTCGACATGGTGGGTATTTCAACTATCGCCGACATGGTGCCGCTTACGGGCGAAAATAGGATGCTCGCGCGCTATGGGATTACCGTCTTGCGCAAGAGCCCGCGACTTGGCTTGCAGGCGATACTGCGTGCCGCGCGCGTGCGTCAGCATGAGCTTGGCGAAGATGACGTGGGTTTTGTGATCGGGCCGCGTATCAACGCCGCTTCACGCATGGATGTGCCGCGCCGCGCCTTTGAGGCATTATCGTCGCGCGATCCGATCGAGGCAACAGAGCGCGCCGCCTTTTTAGAAAAGCTCAACAACCGCCGCAAGGGTGTCGTCGCTTCGATTATCAAGGAGGCGCGGCATCGCCTCGCCGACAGAGAAATACGCGAGGTGATCGTGATGGGCGATCCGCGCTGGGCGCCCGGCATCCTCGGCCTTGCGGCTTCGTCGCTCGTCGCCGAGTATGGCCGCCCTGTCTTTCTCTGGGGGAGGGGCGATGAGGGCGAGACGATCAAGGGCTCGTGTCGCACCGATGGGACGATCAGTGTCGTTGCGTGTATGACGGCGGCGAGCGATGCACTGCTGGGCTTTGGCGGGCATCACGCCTCGGGCGGCTTTTCGGTGGCGCACGATGCCGTCCACCTGCTCGAAGACGCGCTCGTCGCCGCCTATCACACCATAGAAAAGAACGTTCTTGGCGATACCTCCCAAGCACACGACGAAGAGCTCACCCTCGCCGAGGCGGATTTTTCCCTGCTTGCCGCCCTCGATGCTCTCGCCCCCTTTGGGCAGGGCAACCCGCGACCCGTCTTTCTCTTTCGCTCCGTGCGTATCGGTGAGGTGGCCACCTTTGGCAAAGAAGGCCAGCATATCAAGCTCACTCTCACCGATGATACAGGCGTGCGCATACAGGCGATATCATTTTTCTCGGCGCACGACCCTTCCTACGCGGGGCTTGAGGCCACGATGCGTGTCGATGTCGTCGGCTCGCTCGAGCGCGATCAATTTGCGGGCCGTCGCGCCGTGCGCATTCGGCTTCTTGGGGTGGAGCGTATATAATACGGCCTATGGTTCACCATCACACGACACTTATCATCTACACCGACGGCGGCGCACGGGGCAACCCGGGTATCTCCGGCGCGGGCGCGTATATCACCGACGAAGCGGGCGATGTCGTGCAAGAGATCGCCAAGCCCTTGGGTATCCGCACCAATAATTGGGCGGAGTACGAGGCGGTTATTGAGGGGCTCGCCGCCGCCGCGAAGATTCTTGGCAAAAAGGCGCCTCTCTCTCATGTTGAGTTGCGCACCGACAGTGAGCTCGTCGTCAAGCAGTTGAAAGGCGAGTATCGGGTCAAACATCCCGAGCTCAAAAAGCAATTTGCCAAGGTGGCGGCACTGCGCGCTGAGCACTTTCCTCATCTTTCCATAAAGCATGTCCGCCGCGAGTTCAACAAAGAGGCCGACCGCCTCTCCAACGTAGCCATGGATGAAGAAACGGCGAGACATTGAAAAATGGTACTGTATATAGTAGTATAATCGATGTCTCGGCGGTGAGTCATGCTGTCGAGTGTTCTTTTTCATTTTTTCAACAACAGAGAGGAAGACAGATGGGTAAGATAAGTACGCGTTTTTTTGTGTTAGTCCTTTTTTCGTTCCTATGTTCAGTGGCGGCTCACGCCACGCTGATCGGGGATGAAGCCTCCGTTTCTTTTTTTGGCGATCCAAGCGGGAGCGCTCACAAGGAATGGGTTGTCGGGGACGGGCAAGAAGGGAAGATTCAAAACCAGGAATTTGATTTTTTTGCGGACGGTTTTTCCGTCTTCACCAAAAAGAAAAATAACTGCGTTTTCAGTTGCGGAAATGATAGGGTAACCCTTCTTATTGAAGACCTTGATTTGGGAGGGATTCTGACATCAATCGATGTCAGTACCCTTTTAGACGGACTGACGTGGGATTTTGCTACCAATCCTTCCACAGGAAAGAGCTACGCCTCTTTCGAGTGGGACGCGCAAAAACTTCCAAAAGATACCATGTATCTTTCAGGAACGTTCAAGACTGCGAGTGTTCCGGCACCGCATAGTCTTCCCCTCTTTGCAGGGGCAATGATCGCGGTCGTAACTCTCTCCCTCATAAGAGGGAGGCAAGGACATCGGTGATACTCAAGACCTCGCTTCGGCGAGGTCTTTCTTTGTTGGGGATAGTCGTAGAGGGTGGATGTAGTATACTGAGAGGTGAGGGGGCCTAATAATATATAGTATGCATATGTGTTGTTCAAAACATGCGATTGGCAAGGCCTTGTGGGTTCTTGCGGCGATCTCACTCATCCTTGCATGGGTTTCGGGCAGTGATATCATCTTTGGTGCAGATGCGCTGACGTGGTATATCAACGCGATCGTCTTGGGTATCCTTGCGATACCGCTCAAGATCGGCAGATGCGGCTCATGCCTCGGTATGAGCAGGCATTGCGGATGCGGGAGTGGTGATTGTCCGGAGTGCGAGATGAAAAAGTAACGAATTGAAAGGTGAATAAAAAGGGGCGGCGGGCATTCTGCCCGCCGCCCCTTTTTCTATCGCATATTTTATGAATCCGATCATTGGTTGGGGTATCGGCGGCTTCATGCTTGGAGCCGCGTGGGAGTCGGGCGAGAGTATCGTAGCATCGCCTTTTGTGAGTGGCGTCATCGTATTGGGTATCGGCCTTGCCGGTATGGCATGGTACGTCGGGCGGCGACCATCGGCATCGTTGATGTCCTGCATGCTCCTCGCCATGTGCGCCACAGCCGCCTTTGGTGCGGGTATGGTGCGGGTTGATTATGCGCGTCTTGCGGCAGAAGATACCATGATCAACACTGTTCTCGGCGAGCTCGTTACGGTCGAGGGCGTGGTCGTTGATGAGCCCGATGTCCGTGATCGTTCAACGCGTCTTACGGTACGCGGTGAGCGTTTGATTATGGGGTCGGGAAAGGCATATGAAACACGGGCGACACTTCTCGCGACAGCACCCATCTACGAGACCTATGCCTATGGCGATCATGTGCGTCTTTCGGGTGCGATCACGTTTCCAACCCCCGTCATCTTCAGAGACGATCCTTCGGGTCGTGCGTTTGATTACCTCTCTTTCTTGCGCGCACGCGGCATCTCCTATCTTATGGCGCATCCTGAGATAACGCGCATCAGTATGGGCGAGGGTAATGCGGTGTACGCCGCCCTCCTCACCTTCAAAGATCATCTCTTGTGGAATATTCATGCGCTCTTGCCCGAGCCGCACGCATCGCTTCTGGGTGGTATTGTATTGGGCGCCAAAGAGGCGATGGGCGAAACGTTATTGGATAATTTTCGCACGGTGGGGGTGATCCATATCGTCGTGCTTTCGGGATACAACATGGTGGTTGTCGCCCAAGGGATACAGTACCTTCTCAAGCCCCTCCCGCGCCTCCTCGCACTCATCGCCGCATCGGGATCCATCGCTGCTTTTGCGGTGATGGCGGGTGCCGGAGCGACGGTGATACGCGCGAGTAGTATGGCAATCGTTGCACTCTATGCCCGCGCCTCGGGCAGAACCGTGCACGCCCTCTCACTTCTCGCGCTTGCCGGCTTTGCAATGGCGGTCGTAAACCCATATGTCTTGCTCTACGATCCGGCATTCCAACTTTCGTTTGTGGCAACGGCCGGTCTTATTATCGGGACGCCCTTGATCGCCCCATATCTGGTACGCCTTCCTATCGGCTCCGCGTTGCGTGAGATAGTGGCGGCGACTGTCAGCACCCAACTGGCCGTCCTTCCTCTGCTCTTATACATGACCGGCACAGTGAGTGTCGTCGCACTCCTCACCAATCTGCTGATACTCCTCTTCATTCCGCTCACCATGTTCTTGGGTTTCTGTGTAGGGTTTCTCGGTTTGGTGCATCCGCTTCTCGCCCTGCCGTGTGCCTATGGCGCGTATGCGCTTTTGACCTATGATCTCGCCATCGTCGTATTTTTTTCCTCCCTCTCTTTTGCCGCCATAACGTTGCCGCCATTGCCGCTCTGGGGAGTGATTGTGTGGTATATGGCATACGGTGCCATAGGCCTGGCATACGCCTCACGGATTTCTTTTGATACAAAATCTAGTACCAATGAATTTGTGCACATCGCCGTTCGGCAAGACGCCAATTGAGATTTTTGAAGACGGCTTCAAGATACGCCTTCTTCTCGGCAGGTACGTAATCCACCATGAAGGCGTGTTCCCACATATCTATGGCGAGAATGACGGGCAGTCCGGCGAGAACGCCAAGCTCATGGTCGGAGACCCATGTAATGTGCGGTTGGTCCGCAACGGGGTCGTGGTAGAGGATGGTCCAGCCGATCCCGCGCGAAAGGGCAACTTCGGTCAAGTGGGCGATTGTCGCCTCAAGGGAGCCATACTTTGCGGCGAGTGCCTGCGCGAGCGCACCGTCGCTTTCGAGTGTGTGCGGTCCTCCTTCAAACTGCTCAAAGTAGTATTCGTGCAGGCGCATGCCGTTAAACTCAAATGCAAAGCGGCGGCGCAACTCGGCGATGAGGTAGGTGTTCGCCTCTTTGTCTTCGGCGAGCATCGCTATCTTTTCGCGGATCACGTTGACGTGCTTGACGTAGCCCTGGTAGAGGCCGAGGTGTACATCGATCTGTTTTTGCGAGATGCCCGCAAGCGCGGGGAAGGTGAATGTTTTTGGGGTGTAAGTATGCATAGAAAAAGAAGTATGAATGAGTCCTAAAAATAGTGTACCATGGAATGCCATGTATGCTTTGCTTAGGATACACACTCGTTCCCGATTTCTGTTTTTTTTACTGATAGGCGTCGCCATCGTGTGGGTGCAGGTGCTTCGTACAAGCACGCTCGGCCCGCTTACGGTCGCTTTTTTGGATGTAGGGCAGGGCGATGCTCTTTTCATAGAAACGCCGGGCGGCAGGCAGATACTCATCGACGCCGGCAAGGATAGGGCGGTGCTCGCTCAATTGGGGGCGATGATGCCGCTCTCTGATCGTACGCTTGATCTCGCGATCGCCACGCATCCCGATGCCGACCATATCGGCGGCTTCGTTTTCGTACTGCCCCACTACGACGTAACCACGAGTATGGAGACGGATAGTGTCGCCGATACCAAGGTGTATGCGGCGGTGCAGAGAGCGGCGGCGCAGGCAGGTATGGCGCGGATCACCGCCTCGCGCGGTATGCGTGTCGTCGCCGACCATGGCGTCGTCTTGGAGGTGCTCGCTCCCGAGACGGGTATGTTCGACGGGGAGACCAATGCGCACTCCATCGTCGCGCGCCTCACCTACGGCACAACATCCTTTTTGCTGACTGGTGATGCACCGCGTACTGTGGAACATGCGCTCGTTGAACGTGATGCGGGGTTACTGCGCGCCGATGTACTCAAAGTCGGGCATCATGGTTCGCGCACCTCAACCTCGGAGCGTTTTCTTGCGGCAGTGGCCCCCACCCTCGCCGTCATCTCCGTCGGCGGCGACAATCGCTATGGCCATCCGCACGAGGTTGTGCTCGACAGCTTGGCACATTTTGGACTGCCGGTACTGCGCACCGATGAGGATGGGGCGATCATTTTGAAAAGTGACGGCACGCAGATCATCCGTTCTCGATAGGATAGTGCGGATTACACGATGCTCCGGCGATGATATACTTTTCATAATGCCACACGAAGCACCGGAATCACTCGAAGCCCTCAAAAAGAAGCTCTATGAGCGCGAGTCGCGTTTGCCTTCCTCAGCGCACGAGCGGAGTTCTTTGCGTGCCCATATGCGTAAAGAGAACGGAGGGTGGGGGGAAGATGATTCGGTCGTACCGCGCACCACGCGATCTTTTGCGACCAAGCTCTTTCTTGGGTCGCTCATCTTTTTCAGCGTCTCCGCACTGATCGCTCTTATCGTATTTCTCTCGGGAGGCAACGTCGTCTCATCGGAGAATGTCGGCATTTCCATCTCGGCACCCGTCTCTGTCGCCGCAGGGAGCGAGGTAACATACCAAATCGTCATCAGTAACAACAACAACGTTCCTTTGGAAGAAACAGGGCTTACGGTAACGTATCCGGACGGCACGCGCGTTGTGGGCGATATTGAGCGCGAGCTCAAGCGGTTCCGGGCATCGCTGGGTGATATTTCCGCACATGCCGAGGCGGAGGAGACGTTGCAGGCCGTCTTCTTCGGACAAGAGGGGACGCAAAAGAACATTCATGTGGAGTTGGAGTATCGCGTGCCCGGTTCCAACGCCGTCTTCGTCGCGCAAAAAGACTACGTTCTCGCCATCAGTTCCTCGCCTATCACCGTGACGGCTTCTCTGCCCGCCGAGTTTAGTGCCGGCCAGGAGTTCAGTATGGATGTCAACGTCCACTCAAATTCCACAAGCATCGTGCGAGGCATCGTGCTTCACATCGAATATCCCTTCGGCTTCACCTTCGCAAGCGCCTCGCCCCAACCAATCTCAAGCAACACTACCTGGAGCATCGGCGATCTTCAGCCTGGCGGCGAGCGCACAATCACGGTACGCGGCAAGATCGTGGGGCAAGATGGCGAGGAGAAGGCTTTTCGCATCGAAGCCGGTGCCGCCTCCGCGGATCGTGCCGACAGCGTTGGTGTGATCTACAGCTCCCTCCTCTCGGTCATAGAGATCGTCCGGCCATTCATAAGTTTGCAGGTGAGTGCCGATGGTCTTACCAAAGATACCTATGCCATCGCGCGTCAGAGTCCGGTGCGTGTCAAACTCGCATGGACGAACAATCTGCAGACGCGCGTCAGCAATGCCGTCATTGAGGTGCGCTTGTCGGGCAACGCCTTGGACAAGAATACGGTAGAGGTCGCGGACGGCTTCTTCCGTTCCGTCGACAATACCATCATTTTTGATCGTACAACCTTGGGCGCCCTTGCCTCGATCGAGCCCGGGAGCACTGGCGAGGTAAGTTTTGTTTTCGCCTCTTTGCCGCTCTTTGCCGGCAGTACCTCCCTCAAGAATCCGCTGATTGATGCCGCGATCAGTGTGCGTGGCGAGCGTACCTCACAACAGGGTGCGAGCGAGGAGATAGAAAACACTCTTGCGCGTTCGTTCAGTGTTATTTCAGACGTCGGTTTTACCGGCAGGAGCGTCTATTATGTCGGGCCATTCGTCAACACGGGCCCCTTGCCGCCGCGCGCCGAGGAAGAGACGACCTACACGATCATCTGGACAGCCGTCAATTCGTCCAATGTCGTCTCCGACGCCCGTGTAACGGCAACTTTGCCGTCGTATGTGGACTTCACAGGTGCCATCTCTCCCGCTACGGCGGACATCATCTATGATGACCGCAGTCGCACCGTAACGTGGCGTATCGGTACGTTGGAGGCGGGGGTGGGTGCCGGCAAGCCCGCCCGCGAGGCGGCGTTCCAGATCAGTTTTACGCCCAGCGTCTCGCACCGCACCAAGGTTATAGACCTCATATCCGATTCACGATTGACCGGTTTCGACGAGTTTGCGCGGGTTCCAATCGATCGCGCCGGCCGTCCGCTGACCACCGATCTCTCCACCGATCCGCAGTTCAACAGCGCAAACGCTCGCGTCGCCGAGTAATTTCGGACGTCCGAAATATTGAAATGGGCGATAAAACGCGCTATGCTGAAGTTCATTATCTATGGCACACAAAGACGAAACTAGGATGGAACAAATCGTCTCGCTCTGCAAGCGGCGCGGTTTTGTTTTTCAGGGATCCGAGATTTATGGCGGCTTTGCGGGAACCTACGATTTCGGCCCTCTTGGTGTCGCACTTCGGCGAAATATCGTTGATGCGTGGACTCGCTCCATGAGCGACCATGAAAATATCGCCTTACTCGATTCAAGTATTTTCACAGCACCGAAGGTATGGGAGGCGAGTGGGCATGTGGGAGGATTTTCAGACCCGCTGGTGCTCTGCAAAGCATGTGGAACAAAACACCGCGCCGACCACCTTTTAGAAGCGATCAATGTCGATGCTGATGAAAAGATGACCGAGGCGCAAATCAACTTTCTTTTTGATGCTCATCGTGAAAATATCGTCTGTCCCACCTGCGGTAAAAAACAATTCGGCTCTGTCTCCGCAAAAAATCTTCTTGCCACCTCAAACCTCGGTGTTTTTGAAGACGGTGGAGAAACCACGTCGTATCTCCGCGGTGAAACAGCTCAGGGAATATACATAAATTACAAGAACATTCTCGATATGGGGTGGTACTCAATTCCCTTTGGAATCGCCCAAGTGGGAAAGGCGTTTCGCAACGAGATAAGCCCGCGACAGTTTCTTTTTCGCAAACGGGAGTTTGAGCAAATGGAGATGCAGTATTTTGTACGCCCTGTCGATGCGTCGGCGATATATGAAGAATGGCGTGCCGAGCGCATGGCGTATTACGACCGTCTTGGTATCAAAAAAGAAAATCTCCGCTGGAAGCGGCATGATAACCTGGTTTTTTATGCCAAAGACGCATGGGATATTCAGTATCAGTATCCCTTCGGGTGGGGTGAATTGGAGGGATTGCATTATCGCGGTGATTACGATCTCTCACAGCATCAGAAGTTCTCCGGCGTTGATATGTCGTATTTTGATCAGGAGACACGTGAGCGGTATGTTCCCCATGTTGTGGAGGCATCGGTAGGTGTGGATCGCACCATGCTCATGCTCTTGGCCGATGCCTATGATGAAGATGAAATGAATGGTGAGCGGCGTGTGGTGCTTCGTTTTGCGCCGGCAATGGCCCCCATAAAGGCCGCCGTCTTTCCGCTCTTGAAGAACAAACCCGAGCTCGTAGCTAAAGCGCGCGAGGTCTACGCCATGCTCAAAAAAACACTTCCGTCCGTCCTCTTCGATGACAACGGTAACATCGGCAAGCGGTACCGCAGGCAAGATGAGATCGGTACGCCGTGGTGCGTTACCATCGATTTTGACACCCTCGGCGAAACACCCGAGCTCGCAGGAACAGTAACCGTTCGCGACCGCGACACGGGCGAGCAGGCGCGCATGACGGTAGATGCCGCCGCCGAGATGATGCGCCGCGCCATCTTCCCTGAGGTGGTTGACAAACTGGTGTAATACTTCTATTCTTATAAGCAGTTTCGGGTGGTTAACAATTGGAAGGAGGGCGACCTATGTCTTTCTTTTTCCTGCGTCAAAAAAAGCACGCCTCTGACGAGGCGTTGGAGAGAATGCGTGCTGATCTCGAAGAGATCAGGTGCAATCTATCGACGGGATGCGTTTTTTCACGGTTGGAGGAGATTTACCTCCTTCGTGAGAAATTCCCCAAAGAATGGCATGCTCTGGGTCCGGAGGTGGAGGAATTACACTGTGCTGTAAGTCGACACCTGCACCTCCTCAATGAGGAGATTGCCAAAGCAATGTCTTCTCATGGACGAGATCCTGAGCGTACCAAGCTTATACGGACACTTGATGGGGAATACGCGCGTGTTGCGCGCATAATTCCCACATTAAGGAAATGGCTGCGAAACACAGGGAGGAGTGAGAACATAGAATTTTTTACAAATGAAGAGGAGGGGGTTGTAGATGAAAAAATGTGACGTTTGCTCAGGGAAAGGGGCACTTCCCTTTCCCGTATGGATGTACGGACCATGGATAGGGTACGTTGTTCTTTTCCTCGGGATACTGTCTCCCGAGAAGATATTTTTGTACAAGTGCCCCGCGTGCAAAGGCGGGGAAAAGGAAAAAACAGGAGAAGAAGCCGGCTCATAAGCCGGCTTTTTTAATTCTATACGCACACTGGTTTGATTGGTGGCGATGCACGCCACCTTGCGCTATACTGAATCAATGACCGATAAACCCATCTCCATAACCATCACTGCCGGAACAATCGTCAAGGCGATACTTATTACGGGGGCAATCGCCCTGCTCTATATCTTGCGCGATCTCGTCCTCCTCATCCTCGCAGCGATCGTAATCGCCTCGGCTGTGGAGCCGGCGACGCTCTGGTTTGTCCGCCACAAGGTACCTCGCGTCTTCGGCGTCTTGGCGGTCTATCTCGTCGCACTTTCTATTTTCTTCGGATTGGCATACTTTTTCATACCGCCGCTTCTCAGTGAGGCGTCCAATCTGCTCGCATCTCTGCCCGGGTATCTGCAATCAACCGGCTTTACCGAGGCACTCAACAACAACGGCCTCGCAAAGCCCTTGGGCGATATCGCCAGCAACCTCTCCGTCGCCGATACTATCGCTCAAGCCCGCAACGCTCTGTCATCCGTCTCAAGCAATCTTTTCGAGATGATCAATGTCGTCTTCGGCGGCCTCTTCAGCTTCTTCCTCGTCCTTGTGCTTTCTTTCTACCTTGCCGCTCAGGAGCGCGGTATTGAGAATTTCCTCAAACTCATCACCCCCCTCAAGCACGAGCAGTATGTGAGCGGTTTGTGGAAACGTTCTCAGCGCAAGATCGGTCTGTGGATGCAAGGGCAACTTATTCTCGGCCTCATCGTCGGCGTGCTTGTCTACCTCGGTCTCACCGTACTTGGTGTGGAGCATGCCTTCTTTTTGGCGGTGATCTCGGCGCTCTTTGAATTGATCCCTCTTTTTGGGGCAACACTCGCCGCAATTCCCGCAGTCATCGTCGGCTTTCTCGACAGTGTGAGTGTCGGTTTCATGGTGATTGGTCTCTACGTGGTCATCCAACAGTTCGAGAACCACCTCATCTACCCGCTCGTCGTCCGCAAGGTCGTCGGCGTGCCGCCGATTCTCGTGATCCTCGCCCTCGTTATAGGCGGTAAGATTGCCGGCTTCCTGGGGGTCATCCTCGCCGTACCCATCGCCGCCGCGCTTATGGAACTTACCGATGATATTGAAAAAGGAAAGCGTGCCATGCTTGAAAAAGCTCGCTAAAGCGACTACTGTGCGCATATATGGAACAGCAATCTCCCACACACCGCTACATCACCACTACCTTGCCCTACGTCAACGACAAGCCGCATATGGGGCATGCGCTCGAGTTCGTGCAGGCAGATGCCCTTGCGCGTGCATGGCGCCTTCTTGGCGATGAGGTCTTTTTTACCACCGGTACCGACGAACACGGGCAGAAGATAGCCCAAAAAGCCGCCGAGAGCGGGTGTGAGGTGCAAGAATATGTGGACGACTACGCCGCGCGCTTCAAAGAGCTTCACGCAAAACTCAATCTCTCCAACGATGCTTTTGTTCGGACAACCGACCCTGCGCACAAGGCGGCGGCCGGGGAGATGTGGCGACGCTGTATGGCCAATGTCGATGAACAAGGCCGTCCCGACATCTATCGAAAAAAATATAAAGGTCTGTATTGTGTCGGAGACGAGATGTTTATGAAAGAGAATGATGTGGTAGATGGCAAGTGCCCCAACCACCCGACCATGCCCTTGCAGGAGATCGAGGAGGAAAATTATTTCTTCCGCCTCTCCCGATATCAACACCGCCTCACCGAGTATCTTTCTCGCGAAGAGGTCATCATGCCCGAGTCCCGCCGCAAGGAGGCACTCGCCTTTGTCGCGCATGGCTTGGAGGATTTTTCCATCTCGCGCGAAAAGGCGCGCATGAGCTGGGGCATACCCGTGCCGAACGACGAATCGCAGGTGATGTATGTATGGTTTGATGCTCTGACCAACTATATTTCAACATTGGGTTGGGGTAGTGATGATGAGAATAATTTCAAGAAATTCTGGGAACATGGCGAGACACTCCAACTCGCCGGCAAGGATCAGGTGCGCTTTCAGTCGATCATGTGGCAGGCGATGCTTATGTCGGCCAAGCTTCCAACGACCAACACCGTTTTCTATCACGGCTTTCTCACCAGTGGTGGACAAAAGATGAGCAAGAGCATCGGCAACGTGATTGACCCCGTTGAGGTCGTCGACCTTTTCAAAGATGTCGCCCTCTATCCCGAAGATGTCTTGCGGTTTGTCCTCTTGCACGACGTTTCTTCAACCGAAGATAGCGATATCACGCTGGAGGGGATCAAGCAAAGTTACGCCGGCCATTTGCAGAACGGCTTGGGCAACTTGGTGAGCCGTATCATGAAGATGGCGACACAATACCTCACACAAACCGAAGTTCAGGCGCATCTTGGATTGTATGAATTTTCCGATACTGCTTCATCGGAACTGAAGACGCTCCACAACCATATCGCAACCTACCGCTTTGATCGCGCCATGCAAGTGATAGTGGACCAAATGAAAAAACAAGACGAACTCATTGCTGTTGAAGAGCCCTTCAAGGTCATAAAAATCAATATACAAAAAGGAAAAGAGATGATCCTCAATCGTCTTCAAGGGATATGGCGTATCTCTGTGATGCTCCAACCCTTCCTCCCGCGCACTGCAACCGAGATACAACGCCTCATCCGCGAACACCACATGCCCGAAAAACCACTCTTCGGCCGTCTCTCCTAAAAAAACAAACCGCCCTCCATGGCGGTTTTGTCATATCTTCAACTTGAATTTTCTGCCTTTGGCGGTCATCCCGTAAAAGGCAACTCCTTGCTCTGGCCCATGTGCCATGTCGGCGATGAACTTGATCGAACGTCGTAATGCCTCTTGGATCATTTCGTCCCTCTTTTTTGTATCATCATAAAAACCATGATCGCGGGCGATGGTGATCAGGTCTTCCTTGATCCCTTGGTCCAATAGTTCCCGATCTTGAGGGTGAAGTTGCGGCATGGCGCTTCTCCTTTTTGTGGGTGGTTAGTGATAGTATCTACCTTCAACGTAGCACACCATGTTACATCGCGCCACTACTTAGGACTCGGAGTCCTAAGTACTCGGAGTCCTAAGTAGTGCACTATATCCCGCCAGTCCGTCGCGCCGTGGTATAGTGTGCCTATGCAGGTGCGTTACTGTGACATCCATTCCCATATACACGATCATCAATTCGATGCCGATCGGGGGGAGGTTCTTGCGCGCATGAAAGAGGCGAGGGTGGCGACGATTGCCATCGGGACGGACTACGACTCATCGGCACGGGCGGTGGCCCTCGCCGAGCGCGAGGAGAATGTCTTCTCCGCGATTGGCCGTCATCCCAACGACAATCGCACCGAAGTCTTCGACGATGCCGCGTACCGCGCGCTCGCATCACACGAACGCGTCGTCGCCATCGGCGAATGCGGGCTGGACTACTATTGGCCCGCACATCATAACTGGAACGAGGGTGGGGAAGTTGCCGAGAAGCGCCGCCAACGCGACCTCTTTGAGCGGCAGATCGCATTCTCGGGTACGGCAGGTAAACCCCTCATGATTCACGGCCGCCCGACCAAGGGTTCCATGGATGCCTACGAGGATATTTTGGAGATACTTGCGGCGTATCCCGATGTCGTCGGCAACGTACACTTTTTCGTGGGTGATACGAACATCGCTCATCGTTTCGTCGATCGCGGCTTCACCATGTCCTTTACCGGCGTTCTTACCTTTACGCACGACTATGACGAGACGGTGCGGTATCTGCCGCGCGAGAGCATTATGGCCGAGACCGACAGCCCTTATGTCGCCCCAGTGCCGCATCGCGGGGCGCGCAACGAGCCTGTGTATGTCATAGAAACAGTAAAAACAATCGCCCGCATCCGCAACGAACAAGAGGATGCCGTGAGGAATGCGCTCATGGAGAACGTGCGGCGAGTCTTCGGCACCTTTTTGACTTTTTGATACGATAGTGCTAGTATGATCGCTATGCAGAATGAAAATACAAGTCAGGAATCGAAGCTCTATGAGCTCGGTTACCACATCATTCCAACCATCGCCGCGGAGGCGATCGGTGAAGAGACGGCAAAGATAAAGGAGATCATCGCCTCACAAGGCGGTGTCATCGTCTCCGAATCCATGCCCGATCTTATCGACCTGGCGTATCCTCTATCAAAAATAACTGATAACAAGCGCAAGGCATACGAATCCGCGTACTTCGGTTGGGTAACCTTTACCGGCGATCCGCAAGCTGCGGTGGCAATCGACAAAGACATTGTTGGCGTCGATGCCGTTCTTCGCTACCTCATCGTCAAGACGACGCCCGAGGCGGCATCGGCGGCAATGGAGAAGATGGCGTTCTTGTCTTCCAAAAGCAAGAAGCGTGATGAAGCTCCCGCCGAAGCGGCCGTACCCGCAGAGTCGGTAGGTGTCACGGCATCTCCGGCAGACGCCGAAATCGACAAAAAGATCGACGCATTATTGGCTGAATAATAGTAATCATGCACCCGAGAGGGGCGCATACCATAGCGTACATGTACCTCAATAAAGCATTCCTCTTTGGAAACCTCACGAGGGACCCGGAGCAAAAAGCTCTTCCATCAGGCATCACCGTCGTCAATTTCTCCATCGCGACCAATCGCGTCTTTAAGGATCGCGACGGCAAGAGGCAGGAGATGCCCGAGTATCACAACATCGTCGTCTTCGGCAGGCAGGCGGAGATTGTCGCACAGTATCTTCGCAAAGGCAGTTCCGTGCTTGTTGAGGGGAGGATCCAGACCCGTTCATGGGACGGCCAAGATGGCAAAAAGCAATACCGCACCGAGATCGTCGCCGATCGCATCCAATTCGGTCCGCGTCCCGCGGGAGGAACCTCATCGAGTGCCCCTGCAACCGGCGGCCATGCGGCACAGCCCTCCGCTCCGGAATCCATGGACATGATCGACTATCCGCAGGAGGACAATCGTCTTGAAGATATTCCCTTTTAATTCATATGACCAAAAACACCACTATCACCCATATCGACTACAAAGATGTCGATACGCTCAAGAAATTCTTGACGCATCATGGCCGAATCCAGTCGCGTCGTCGTACCAAGCAGAGCTCGCGCATCCAGCGCGAACTCGCCCAGGCAATAAAGCGTGCGCGTTTCATGGCCCTTTTGCCCTACATCGCCAAGTAGTTATACAAACAGAAAACGGCCTCCCCAAAGGGGAGGCCGTTTTCTGTTTGGTGGGCGGTCAGCCGCGCTCTACATATTCACGCGTATCTGTGTTGATGACGATCAGATCGCCCGTCTCCACGAAGAGCGGAGTGTTCACGGTGGCGCCTGTTTCAAGAGTAACTTGCTTGGTACCGCCTTGTACTGTGTTGCCGCGGACGGAGGGCGGTGCCTCGGTAACTTTGAGCGTAACTTTGATAGGCACCTTCAGGCCGATGACCTTTTCATCAAAGACCTGTACTTCGACCGGAGTATTCTCTTTGATAAAATCAATACCCGAGCCGACCATATCGTGCGGTATCATGAAGCGGTCTTTCGGATTGCCCTCCGGCGAGAACCAATACTCCATACCGCCTGCACGGGAGGGTTTTTTGAAGATATAGGTCAGTTTACGCGTCTCAATATCGGCTTCGTGAGCTGTTTCCGCCTGGTGAAAGGCATGCTCAACTACCTTGCCGCTGATGAGGTTCTTGAGCTTGGTCTGGTTAACCGGCTTGCGCATTTGCTTGCGGAAGACGTGCGAATCGAGTACCTCATACGGGGCACCGTCCAAGACGATATATTTGCGAAGCGTTATTTCATTGTAGGCGAGAACGGACATAGGTGTGAAATGTTTTCGTTATGCTTCGTGTTCATCGGGTAATTGGAGATCAGGCGACATCGGCTTCTCACGGGGGATCAAGTGTGGCGCGGCCGTGTTGATGGCGCGCAGGGAGTGCCCCGCACCCTCCAAGGCGCGAATCGTCGCCGCAGGGGCGATACCCGCGCGCTCCGCTTCGGCGATTGATTCTTCAAGTGAGTGAGTTTTCGTAAAATCCATAAACTCGCGTACGGCCGACACCTTTTCGGCGGCGTTGCTGGACGCGGCGTGACCAACATTTCCTGATTCAAGAGACATAGTGCTGAAAGTTTCTTAGTGAGTATGCGATCAGTATAGCAAAATATAAGACCCGCAACCATGTGTTTTTGATAAAAAAACAGGTCATCACGAGGTACCACAAAAAACAGCTCTGTAGAGCCGTTTTTTCAATATACCAATCCCTCCCACACCCATCATCATGTCTTCACCAACGCCTCGCGTATCTTCTCCAGCAATTCTTTCTTGACCTTGGAATTTTCCTTCAGGAATTGTCGCGTGGCGTCGTAACCGCGGCCGAGTTTGGTTTCTCCATAAGCATACGAAGAGCCGCCCGACTTTGTGATGATGCCAAACTTCTCGCCGAGCGCGATGATCTCGCCCTCTTGCGAGATGCCCTCGCCGTAGATGATATCAAACTCCGCGACCTTGAACGGGGAGGCGACTTTATTCTTGACCACCTTCGCTCGCGTACGCGAACCGACAACCTCCTCGCCCTTTTTTATCTGGGCGATACGGCGGATATCGATGCGCACCGAGGTGTAAAATTTGAGCGCTTTGCCGCCCGGCGTCGTCTCGGGGTTGCCAAACATAACGCCGATCTGCATGCGGATCTGGTTGATGAAAATGACCACCGTCTTTGATTTGGCGGTGATGGCGGTGAGCTTGCGCAATGCCTGCGACATGAGGCGCGCCTGTTTACCCACATGGTGTGCGCCCATCTCACCCTCTATTTCGTCCTTGGGGGTGAGTGCCGCCACTGAGTCCACCACGACGACGTCTATCTTGCCCGAGCGCACCAAACTCTCGGTGATCTCGAGTGCCTGCTCACCCGTATCGGGCTGGGAGATCAGGAGTTCCTCTATCTTTACGCCCAAGGACTTGGTATAGACAGGGTCCATAGCATGCTCGGCATCCACGAAGGCGCAGATGCCGCCTTTCTTTTGCGCCTCGGCGATGACATGAAGCGAGAGGGTGGTCTTGCCGGACGATTCTGGGCCGAATATCTCTATGATGCGTCCACGGGGGAGGCCGCCGACACCGAGAGCGAAATCAAGACTGATTGATCCGGTAGGTATTGCATCCACATCCACACGCGGCGCATCACCGAGCTTCATGATAGCTCCTTCACCGAATTTCGTCTGGATAAGAGCGATGGTGTCCTCAAGGCCACCGAGCTCTTTCTTTTCCTTATCCTTTTCTTTTAGTGCTGTTTTTTTGAGTGCCATAGGAATATAAGATAGCGGTCTGTTTTTAGAGTGTCTCTTGTATCGTTGTCTGTGTCGTCGTGGCCGTCTCTGCCGTCTGTCGATAGATGATGCGTATGGTCTCCTTCGTCGTGCGATCGAATTGGTCGCGCCCCGAGAGGGTGATTACATTATACCCCGGCAACAGCAGAATCGACTCGCGCATGCCGCCCGATTCATCGACGAAGATCGGCTTGTCGTTCAGGGTGATATGCGCGACTCCGTGCGCCGTGCCGATGATGGTGATGAGCGGGGTATCCGTCGTCGCACCATCCTTCGGTTCGCTGATGATGATGCGCGGCCCGTGCAGGAAATCCTTACTTCGATCGTAGGCATAGCCCGCAATGGCGACGGCGGTGAGTACGATAAGTCCGGCGATGACGACCGCAGTGCTCGCCCCCCGCATCATACAATCGTACCGTTATCCTCGTTTCCACCCGTCTGTTCTCCGTATCCCGCGCCCGATGATCCGCCAAGCACCTCGCGACCCTTCGCGCCGTTTGCCGGTCCTACAACACCGTGTTCTTCAAGGATGTCCATAAGGCGTGCCGCCCGAGCGTAGCCAATGCGCAATTTGCGTTGGATAAAAGTCGTCGATGCCTTGCCGGTGGAGACGACAATCTCGCGCGCCTCTTCGTAGAGGTCGTCATCATCGGCACCCTCGGACTCGTCATCATCGGTACCCTGTTCGAGAGCGTCGAAGAGCGAGTTGCGCTCCTCCGTCGGCTGTTCCGAGAGGGCGGTGGCAAATTCCGGTCCGCCGCACGTCTCGGCGATATGCTCAACCACTTTTTTAATCTCATTCTCGGAGATGAAGGCCGATTGCAGGCGGATGGGCTTTGACATTTCTCCCGAGGAATAGAGCATGTCGCCGGCACCGAGCAGTTTTTCCGCCCCTGCCATGTCGATGATCGTGCGCGAGTCGGTCTGCGAGGCGACCTGGAAGGCGATGCGGGCGGGGACATTGGCCTTGATAAGGCCGGTGATGACGTTGACCGAAGGCCGTTGGGTCGAGAGGATCAGGTGGATACCCACCGCACGGCTCATTTGGGCGAGGCGCACGATGCTCGCCTCCAATTCGCGCGGATAGGTGCCCATGATATCCGCCAACTCGTCGATGATGATGACGATATACGGCATCCGTTCGGGTAGCGGGGGAGCACCCTCGGCATTCTCCGACGAGCGCTTTGCCGCCGCGGCATGTGCCGGTGTGACGATGTTCTTGTGATACGAAGCGATGTCGCGCACCGACTCCGATTCCAAGACATCGTAGCGGCGATCCATTTCTTTTGTCGCCCACTTCAGCGCAAGGATCGCCTTTTTAGCATCGGTGATCACCGGCGTGAGGAGGTGGTGGATTTTGTTGTAGAGGGTAAGCTCAACGCGCTTCGGGTCGATCATGATGAAACGCAGGTCATCCGGCGAGTTGCGGTAAAGGAGCGAGGAGACAACCGTATGAATGGCGACCGACTTTCCCGAACCGGTCGTACCGGCGATGAGCAGGTGAGGCATTTTGGCGAGCGAGCCAAAGTAGGGCTTGCCGGTAACGCTGCGTCCCAGCGAGAGGAGGAGGGGCTTTGCGCCCTCTTGGTATTCCTGCTCTCCGAGGAGTGAGGCGAGGCCAACCGTAGTTCGGGAGGTATTGGGTATCTCGATGCCGACGAGGGATTTTCCGGGGATAGGCGCCTCAATACGCAAAGGGTGTGCCGCGAGTGCGAGTGCGAGGTCGTTTTGCAACCCGACGATGCGTGCGAGTTTCACTCCTTGCGCGGGCTTCAATGCGTAGCGCGTTACCGAGGGGCCTACGGACACCTCGTCCATCTCAACGTCGATGCCGAAGTTCATAAGCGTGCGTTTGATGATATTCGCATTAGCTTTGATATCGCCCACTTCAGGTCGCCCCTTGTCCTTTTTGAGAAGTGAGAGCGGGGGAGGGATATACGGGTGCCCCGAGAGCGTCGCAAAGGAGGGCGTATCGGTCAAGCCGGGGATCGAGAAGATCTTTTTCCCGTTCTTTTTCTCCGGCACACTTGCATCATCGTCGGCATCATCGTCGGCGAGCACAGGATCGGTCGGTGCGTTTTTGGCAAGTGAAGATGCTTGTATCGGCTCCTGCGGCATAACAATCGTCGGCTCGACTATCGCATCCGTCTCGGGTACCTCGTCGTCTTGTCGCCAGAAGCACACCATATCGATAAACCACCTCACCGGCGGTGTCGTATCAAAGGTCATGAGGAGTGAGATTATAAAGAGTGCCACCAAAATAATGAGCGAAGCGTAGACGTCAAAGATAGCAACCAAGGCACCAGCCAAAATGTCGCCCACAAACCCGCCCTTGTCTCCCGCCAAGTCAAGAATACCGAGTCCCGAGACAAAAAGAAGCCCTGCTCCCGAGAGGGTGATCGCAAAGGGTGTCGGCCGCATCGCGCGAAAGAAGAGTGCGCTCATGGTAAGGAGGATAAAGGGGAATAAAAAATACCCCCACCCAAAAAGGGAGGAAATACCCGTGTACAAAAGACCTCCCGCCATACCTGCCTTATGAAAAGCCGCCAGTGTAAGAAAGATAGCCGCCAATCCCAAGAGGATCGCAAAGATCCAATGCCGCGTTTCATCGCGCAGGTATACCACCCGTTCCTTTTCGGTCTTCTTGACCTCTCGTTTTCCCTTTGCCATGCCTCACATTGTATCACAGGCGACGACGAAGAAACGCCATAGTTTCTGTGCAGAAATCGAGATAAAAAGTATGTAGGTACAAAGGGAGTATCACAAGGACACGAACCATAAAAAAGTCTTTGTTGTCCTACAGAAACGTCCTTTATATAATGGACGCACAAGTCTTTTATGGAGAAGAATTAAAGGACAGCGCATAATAAAAGACACTCATAACTATGGATGTAAAAAAGCAAAACGATAGTAATAAAGGACACATAAAAGACCTTCGCGTCAGCATCGGGTTCAATAGCCACATCCGTGACAATTCTAACCTTGTTTTGGCTCACAAAAAAACAGAGCGCCTTATCGCCGCGACCTATCTCGTAACCGATCTTTTCGATGATCGAGAGCCGCTCAAGTGGGAGTTGCGCAAAAGGTCCGTGGAACTTTTGTCTTTTATATCGTCGCTTCCGCTGCGCATGTACTCCGCCCACGAGGATCGTCCCATCGTCGCCTTGCACGATGCACTCGCCGAAATACTCTTTCCGCTTGAGCTTGCCCTGCGTGTGCGCCTCATCTCCTTTATGAATTTTTCCATCCTGCGTGATGAGTACTGCTCACTCGATCCCCTGATACGCGGTGCATTTGATGGAGAGTATCTGATGAACGACTTCGTCTTCCCGCAGAATTTTTTTGCTCATGACGATACATCAGCCACTCTGCCGGCACGCATCGACCGCTACCGGAGCGATCATAGCAATAAAGGACAAAATAATCCTCCGTCAGACGTCGGATTAAAAGACAAAAAAGAATCGATACTATCGCCAATAGCAAAAAAAGACATCATTGAAGAAAGAAAAAAAGGACAATCAAAAGACATTGTAGGTACAGAAGAAAAAATGAAAACTATCAGCCATAACAAACAATATGATCCTGTAAAAGACAATCGCCGTTCGTCGATCATCCGTCTTTTAAAGACTCGCGGCGAGCTCACTATTCGCGCCCTCTCCTCCGTCATCACCGGATGCAGTGAAAAGACCATTCAGCGCGAGCTCACGTCTTTAATCGAAGAGGGGGTGATACACAAGCGCGGTGAACGCCGCTGGAGCACCTATCGTATAGCATCATAAGAGAACCGTCCTTACCCCTTGCTAACCCGTGGTATCTGAAGATGCATCCGCGCCGATCTGATTCCATAACACAGTATTTGATCCAAAAGTGTGGTGGATGATCTGGCACGATGGGTGGTGCCGGCGAAATCTCCGTCACCCCGCCGGTGTCCATGGCGTGATGGCGCACAAGACTCACCCATCGGGTAAGAGATGTCCACATGTCGCGAGACCCTCGCCCCTATGCTCTTTGCCACTATGTTTTCTGCTTTGGTCAAGGAATGGACGCCTCTCCCTTGTTTCAACATCTTCGGGAATACTGCGGGTAGATGCGGAGTGTTGTATCCGGAGCATATGGGAATGCGCAATCCTTTTTGCCTTTGTAAAACAATGTTTTTTTGCCTAGCCTCCATAAACCGAGCAAACCCATTGACCTAAACGCTTAAAATGTGTACTATGTGTGCTTGAACTACGACAGAGTGCAGGATGCCGCCGATAGGCAGTTATCCACAAAAGGTTTGCAGTGGGTTGTGGCGCATACTATAATTGTTCCAGAGCTTATTGGCTTAGAATTCCTTTTGTGATATGATGATTGTCTATCTGCAATGATTGCATAGGCACAGGCGGTTGCACGGGATGCATTGATGTGCACATTGAAAACAGAATATGCGTGAGCGATTGGACGGTCCAATCTCGCCGCAAGGTGAGGAAGGATTGTTCTTGTGCCTCTGCGTATGGGGGTGGGCGAGCATCCTCGCTTTTCTCGTTTTTCAAAACGAGAGGAGACGGTGGCTCGTACCACACACATACGTACCAATGTTCTGGTTTCAATGTGTCCTTAAGATGCCAGAGATGGATATAAAGGACATGGCTGAAAGCCATATCGTGCTTCCAGGTGACACTCACATATATATACATATATATGAGTGCTCCTCGGTGAAGCGCCACGGTTTGTTACGAAAGGATTCCTGTAACTGTCAGCGCACGGTTTTGCCCGGACTTCTTCCCGGAGCGAAAAATGCATAGCAATACTCATGAAGAAGCAACTATTGATTATTAGAAAATTACCAGCAGTAAATTATAAAAACGGTTATACGTTAAATATGAAATCTACATCTGCAAAAGCACTCGGCTTGTTTATAGCCGTCATGATGCTTGCAGGCGCAGTAATGCCCGCCGGAGCTCTCGCCGCTGACGTCTCATTGAGTCAGTTGGTTGAGCTCTTCATCGCGTTGGGTGTTATTCCTGCCGACAAGGCTGCCCAGGCTCGGTCAGTCGTGTCACAGCAGACGGGAACGTCAGTTCCTTCTGCATCTGCTGCATGTCCTTTTACTTGGACGCGCAACCTTACCAAAGGAAGCACGGGCGACGATGTTATGAAGCTCCAGAAGCTTCTTAACTCAAGCGCCGATACTCAGATCGCCGCAAGTGGAGCCGGATCACCGGGCAACGAGTCAACCTACTTCGGTTCTCTCACCGTTGCTGCGGCTGCAAAGTTCCAGGACAAGTACGCATCCGAAGTTCTTGCTCCGATCGGCTTGACCAAGGGCACGGGCTACGTCGGTTCTCTGACCCGCACGAAGCTCAACGCTCTCTGCGCAGGCACCACGGTATCGAGCACCACGACTACGGGAACGACCGTCGTCACCCCAGTGGGTACGGGCCTCATGGTAGCCAAGGCTGCTAGCCAGCCGGCTAACTCGCTCGCACCAAACGGTGCCGCTCGCGTACCGTTTACTCGCATCGCCCTTACCGCAGGTACGGACGGCGCAGTAACGGTCAACAACCTCGTTGTTGAGCGCACAGGCCTCGGCTCGGATGCCGCCTTCGCCGGTATCATCCTCTTGGATGAGAGTGGCGTTCAGGTTGGCACGGCAAAGACCCTCAACTCTGCCCACCAGGCAGTAGTGGGTGCCGCCGTTACGATCCCCGCAGGTACGACCAAGACCTACACGATCGCCGCCAACATGGCAGCAAGCTTGAGCTCATACTCTGGCGAGGTACCGGCACTTTCAGTAGTTGCCGTCAACACCTCGGCCGCAGTATCGGGTTCACTTCCGATCATGGGTGCATCGCACACGATCAACTCAACGTTGACCATCGGTACGATGACGGCCGCCATCTCTTCATTCGATCCGGGCTCAGCCCTTTCAAAGGAGATCGGTACGACCGACTACACCTTCTCAGGTGTTAAGCTTACCGCCGGTTCAGGTGAGAAGGTGAAACTTCACTCGATCGCCTTCAACCAGAAGGGTTCAGCTTCAGCAACCGATATCGCCAACATCAAGGTATACGTCGACGGCACCGCCTACACCACAACGGTTTCAGGCGATGTCTACACGGCTGCCTTCCCTGGTGGCATCATCATCGACAAGGGTTTCTCAAAGGATATCTACGTCAAGGGTGACATCATCGGATCCAACGCCGCAAGCCGCACAGTCTCATTCGACATCGATGAGGCAACGGACATCTACGTAACGGGCGAGCTGTACAACTACGGCATCACCGTAACCACGTCGACATCCGGTCAGTTCCAGGCGACGGCAACTCCGTTCTTCAACGGTGACGACGTAACGATCAGCGCCGGTTCAGCAACGACGATTGGCAAGTCCAACTCTGTCGCCGCACAGAACATTGCTATCAATGTTCCGAACCAGCCCCTCGGTGGATTCGAGACCGAATTCAAGGGTGAGGCAATCTCCGTTCAGTCGATCACCATCGGCTTTACGATCACGGGTGGCGATGATGCAACCGATCTTACAAACGTATCTCTCGTAGATGAGAATGGTTCGGTTGTAGCAGGTCCGGTTGATGGAGCCACTGGTATCGGCACCAATGGTAAGGTGGTATTTACGGATACCGTAACCTTCCCTGTTGGAAAGCATGTTTACACCATCAAAGGTAAGTTGAGCACGGATTTTGCAAACGGTAACACTATTATCGCTTCTACAACCCCATCAGCTTACTGGACGACGGTAAAGGGTGAGACGACGGGTGATACGATCTCCCTCTCATCACACGGTACGTTCAGCATGAACACGATGACCGTCAAGGCAGCAGCTCTTGCGATCAGCGTATCACCAGCACCTGCCGCACAGAACATCACGGCAGGCCTTCAGGACTTCACTTTCGCGAACTATCAGCTTGACGCCTCACAGTCAGGCGAGGATGTACGCTTCGCGTCCATTCCGCTCCAGCTGACGTTTGCAACCATGACGGCAAATGAGCTTTCGGGTTGCCAACTCTTCGATGGTTCGTCTGCTTTGAACACTGGTTCAAATGTTGTGAACCCTGCTTCAACAGTAAGCTCGAGTGATGACGTAACCTTCACGTTTGATCAGTCATTGGTCGTAGCGAAAGGAACAGTCAAGACACTCGCACTTAAGTGTGATCTTGCAACGACAGTATCGAACAGCGATACAGTATCATGGGGTTATGATGCAACGACTGCAAACCCTACGGTTACTGGCGTAACTTCTTCGAGTGACGTAACCGAAACTGAAACTACTTCAGCAGGTCAGACGATGACCGTAGCTTCGGGTACATTGGTAGTATCGGAGGACTCTTCGAGCCCTTCATACAAGATCTCGACTTCGGGTAGCACGGGTGTCATCGCCGGTGTCGCTAAGTTCCGCGCTTCCAACGAGAACGTAACACTTCAGCGCATTGGCTTGAAGCTCACCAACACCGCATCTTCATCGGCTTCCAACCTCACGATGGTATCCATCTGGGATGGAGCAACGAAGGTAGGTGAGGCGATCTTCACCGGTACCAACACCAACGCAACCTCAACCCTCACGGGCACCGGCCTCGTCCTCACCAAGGACACCGACAAGCTCTTGACGGTAAAGGTTGACCTTGCAAACGTCGGATCTTCAGAGATCGGTACGCAGGGTGCCTTGATCGCAGTTGATATCGATGTCAACACCAACACCCAGGGTGTAGGTGTCTCCGGTACAACGATCAATGCCACAGGTTCGACGGCATTCGACGGTATCCGCGTATTCCGCTCGGCACCGACGGTTGCCAAACTCTCAGTACCCTCAACGGTACTTACGACCGGCACGGATGTTGACCTCTACCGCTTCAGCGTCGCTGCAAGCGCAAGCGGCAACGGTATCGGTCTTCGTGAGTTGACGGTCAACGTCGCAACCTCAAGCGCCTCGGCGGTATCAGGTACGACGACCGTTACCAACCTCAAGGTCTACGGATACACTGACTCTTCGTTCTCGACTCCTGTATCAGGGTACACGAACGGTCTGCTTATCACGGCCCTTACAGGTGTAGCATCAGGCGACAACGCAGCTGTGTTGTCATCGATCCTTCAGGTTCCTGCAGGAACGACCTACTACTTCCGCGTAACGGGAGATACGACGCTTACCTCGGGTACGGGCACCTTCTCGGGCTCTGTAACCACGCGCATCTCAGGTGATGCCGCATATCCTTCAATGAGCACATTGATGGGATCGGCAGCAACTGTACAAGGAGATGCAAACGACGACTTCGTATGGTCGCCAAATGCAACGACGACGTCCGAAACAGGACACATCGACTGGACGAACGGTTACTTCGTAAGTGGCCTTGCCGCAGACGGCACGGACGCACAGACGATCAGCAAGTAACGTCCTATCGCGAGTCTCTTCCCGCTTTCTTCGGAACGCGAGTTGAACTCAAACAAAAAACCACCTTCGGGTGGTTTTTTGTTGTCCATTTTCACTTAGGACTCGGAGTCCTAAGTGAATTTGCCATCAGTTCCCCCGTATCATACAATGTGCCTATGACAACGAAACAAAAGATAATGATTGGTGTGGCAGGCGCGCTTGGTCTCGGCGCTAGTGCGTATGTGGTCTTCTATACCCCGCCCAAAGATGGCTTGCGGGAAGATATAGCAGAAGAGGCCGGGTTGATACGTGAAGGTGGTCTCGCTTATACCTCCGACGGGGGAAGTAATGCGACCCTTGAGAATGTCCCGCTTCCGTCTCTTCCCCAACCGATCCCGTCACTTGATACAAAACCCACATTCGGGAACGTCTCCTCTCCGGATGCCCGTGTGGTCTTGC
Source organism: uncultured Candidatus Saccharibacteria bacterium (assembly GCA_964348495.1). Lineage (GTDB taxonomy): Bacteria > Patescibacteriota > Minisyncoccia > Phycocordibacterales > UBA2135 > CAYGCZ01. The sequence goes on along the minus strand of CAYGCZ010000005.1, from coordinate 5,190 downwards.
AGCAACAATATGCTTCGCTCGCGGCGACGTTGCTGGGCAACCCCTCCCTCGTGCAATCGTGGGTGGAGTTGGGCGTGCTCTACAAGGTAGGTGCCGACTACAACGCCGCAGTAGAAGCATGGGAGTATGCCACCAAGCTGAATGCCGAGTATTATCTGCCTTATGCCAATCTGGGCGATCTCTACGCCTACTATCTCCATGATGCGAAAAAAGCCGAAAGATACTTTCTCATCGCTCTTGAAAAGAATCCTTCCATCGAACAGGTGATCCACCAAGCCGCTGATTTTTATCGCAACGTCCTCCATGATGATGCCCGCGCCGATGAGTTGATGCGCAAAATCGCGCAATAGTACATAAGCACGTAGGACTCTACTTAGGAACCGGGATCCTAAGTAAGTATTTTCACTTAGGATCCCGGTTCCTAAGTAGCTCTCGGGGGTATATAACACATTTGCTGTTTATGCCGAGAAGAAAAATACCACTCACAGAGAACGAACATTACCACATTTATAATAGGGGAACCGATAAACGTGATATCTTTACGGATGATGAAGATATCCGGCGCTTTTTGCAGTGCATGGTTGAGTTTAACGTCATTGAGCCGATTGGAAGCATCTACCAAAACACCTTCGTAAAGAAGAATCACCAACTTAGGACTCCGAGTCCTAAGTTGGTGGAGATTGTTGCTTATTGCCTTAACCCAAACCATTATCACCTTATTCTGAAGCAAGTAACAGAACATGGTATCTCAAAATTCATGCAGCGCATTGCTGGTGGGTATACAAACTTTTTTAACACAAAATACGAGCGCTCAGGAGTCTTATTCCAAGGCCCGTTTAAATCATCGCACATCGGGAGTGACGCCTATTTTACCCATGTGAGTGCCTATGTGAATCTTAATCATCGGGTACATCAAATTGAAGGCGAGGATCTCAAGTTTGTTCGTTCAAGTTGGGATGAATACATGAGTGGTGGAAACAAAGGCATGTGCTCAAAAGATGCAATTCTTGCCTATTTTAAGGACAAGGAGGCCTATAGGGCATTTGCCGAGCGATCTGTTTTAGAGACCGTTCTGCGTAGAAAAAAAGAGAAAGAGTGGAAGGGGATGCTGTTAGATTGATCATCCACTTAGGAACCAGGTTCCTAAGTGGATGTTTTGAACAGGTTATTACCATGTTATCCACATACTTATCAACAGGTAATCCACAGGATTGTATAGCAGTCGATGGGTTCCCATGGTGCTGTGCTATAGTGGACACATGGGAAAAACTCTTTTGAATACGACCTTTTTTGGGCTTCTGGGACGGTTTGTGCTCATCATCGCTGCTGGCATGGCGATCATTGTCGGGGTGGGGACATACAATGCTCAAGTTAATCAAGCGGCACCTGTAGAGAGTGCTGTGCCACAAGGTTCTACCAGATCGAATTGACAGGAACGCCACGAGGGCGTATAGTGAATTTATTGGACCAAAGACAATAGGGTCGCAAAAAAGCGATCAAATCCGTTCCAACGGAAACCCTATCGAGGTCGAATGCGGCACGAGTCTTGTGCGCGTCTTCGGTCCTCATTATTGGGATCTTTTTAATTTAGTATGGCAATTACACGAGAAAAGAAAGAGACTATCGTACGCAAAGCGTCCGATATTCTCGGCAATGCCCAGGCGGTGGTCTTCGTGAATTTTCACGGACTGAATGTTGCTCGGGTGAGTGCGATGCGCAGTGGTTTGCGCGAAAAGGGTGTCGGCTACGCCGTTTTGAAGAAGACGCTCGTAAAGCGAGTCCTTCGCGAAGCGGGCATTGAAGGAGATATGCCTTCGCTCGACGGCGAGCTCGCGCTTGCCTACAGCGCGGACGCTATCGCGCCGGCGCAGGGTGTCGCAGAGTTTCAAAAGAAATTCAAAGATGCCCTCACGCCGCTTGGCGGTATCTTCGAGTCGCGCTATATCACCGCAGAGGAGGTACAGCGTCTCGCATCCATCCCGTCACGACATGTCTTGTACGGCCAGTTGGTCGGTTTGATGAATGCTCCGATCCAGCAGACGGTCGGCGTACTCAATAACGTCGTCGGGTCGTTGGTCATCGCCCTTGATCAGATCGCGCAGAAGAAATAGCATCACCATTTAATTCACTAATTCACTAAACGTATGGAAGAGACAAAATTTGAAGTTCCCGCAAAGTTCGCGGAGATCGTAGAAAAGATCGAGACGATGAGCGTCCTTGACCTTTCAGAGCTCGTCAAAGTGCTCGAGAAGAAGTTTGGCGTTTCAGCGCAGGCGGTGGCGGCAGTTGCCGCTCCGGTAGCCGGTGCTGCAGCCGCAGTCGAGGAGAAGAGTTCGTTCGATGTTGAGCTTACGGCAGGCGGCGACCAGAAGATCCAGGTGATCAAGGTCGTCAAAGAAGCTTTGGCATTGGGCCTCAAGGAGGCAAAAGATCTCGTCGATGGCGCACCTGCTATGTTGAAGCAGGGCATGAAGAAGGAAGAGGCGGAAGACCTCAAGAAGAAGATTGAGGCCGCAGGCGGAAAAGTTACTCTCAAGTAACACTCCATGCGGAATCGCCAAAAAACACAGCCGGCTTCGCCGGCTGTGTTTTTTGGCGAAAAAGACCTCTATGATACAATTGCTCCTATGGATATTTTTGCAAAACTCTTCGGGGGTGCCGCGCGGGTAAAGATCATGCGTTTGTTCTTGCGTAACCCTGAAAGCGTCCTGACGCCCGACGAGGTTCAGGAAAAGAGCCGCGTAACGGCGGATGCGTGTCGTAAAGAGCTCTCACTGCTGACCTCGATCGGATTGCTCACCGCAACTTCGCTCCCCGATTTTTCCTCGGTAAAACCAGGAAAGAAAGGGGGTGTCAAAAAGATCAAGGCCTTCCGCTTGAATCAGGACTTTCCTCATGTGGAGCCCTTGCGCAATCTCATCGTAACCGCCGCCTCATTCAACAGGGAAGCACTCATTGATCGCTGTAAAAGGGCGGGAAAGGTAACCTTGCTTGTTACGGCAGGCATGTTTGTGCAAAGCCCGCAGGGGCGGCTTGATCTGCTGATTGTGGGAGATGATTTCAAACCCGCCCTCTTGGAGGGTGCTCTTAAGACTCTCGAATCGGAGGCCGGTTGTGAGGTTCGCTACGCCGTCTTTACCTCCAACGATTTTCTCTATCGTTTGGGCATCTATGACAAGTTCATCCGCGATATCTTGGATTACCCCCATGAGCGCTTGATCGACAAATTACATGTGTGAGATGTGGACAGGGTTCGTTACAAAACCGCAAAAAAGCGGTTTTTTGATTACGGACGTCTCGGTATGTTATCCACAGAATGGCTTAAATTCAAGATTGCGCGATGGTATCATAAATGATGACAGGGCAGGGGCGAGCGGCGGTATGCCGATACCTCGCGACCGCTCCTGATTTTTAACAGGTTTATTGGTCTTCATTCAGACATCACGGTGTTGAATGAACGTTATAACAAAAAATACTTATGTTGTTGAATGTGTGGAGTGATATACTCACGCGATCCTTCCAGGAGATCTGGCTTGGAGTCGCCTCGTTCGTACCGAGTTTGATCGTCGCAATTATCATTTTTGTCATCGGCTGGGTAGTCGCCGTTCTGTTGGGTCGTGTAGTAATGCAAGTCATTGATGCTCTCAAGATCGATCATGCTCTGAAGAGTGCCGGAGTGGGCGATCTTGTTGGCCGCGCCGGTTTTCATCTTCACTCGGGCAAGTTTCTTGGTGAGCTTGTCAAGTGGTTTGTCATCGTCATCTTCTTGGTCGCCACGCTCGAAGTGGTCGGCTTGAGTCAAGTAAATGGCTTTTTGCAGGAGGTGGTGTTGGCATACCTTCCCCGTGTTATCGCCGCGGCACTCATCCTTATCATCGCCGCCATCATTGGAGAGGCGACCCAGAAGCTCGTTGTGGGTACGGCAAAAGCCGCCCAGATCACCTCTTCGGCCTTCCTCGGTGGTCTCGCCAAGTGGGCTATCTGGATCTTTGCCATCCTGATCGCGCTTTCACAGCTTGGTGTCGCTAACTTCTTCGCTCAGACGCTCTTTACGGGTGTCGTCGTCGCGCTTTCCATTGCATTCGGTCTTGCATACGGTTTGGGCGGCCAGGAGGCTGCGGCACGCTCTTTGGAACGACTTCAAAAAGATATTTCGTCACGCTAAGTTCGTGATGAATAGGTGTGCGTGGATCGCACAGATGAAAAAGGCCGGCCCCGCAGGGGCCGGCCTTTTTCATCCGCTTTTTCCCTCCTATAGCTCAGAATGGTCTTCCCTTTTTTCCGATCTGTGGGGCATTAGGGTATCGCCGCTTGACTTATTTTTTGCTCTGCCTATAATAGACCGTATTGTATGAAGGAATGTATGCACTACATAAAAGGGCGGTAAACTGTCGAAAAGACGGTTGTGCCGCCGAGAGGCGGTTTTTTAGTCCTCTCGGTGCGGAAGCAAGAACGATATTTGACAATACAATCCCCGTCACGATGCAGACTTTAAAGAGGGTCTTTTATGCATCGGAGGCGGGTAGGGTAGTCAGGAGATCCATCTCAAGTGGATCTCCAGCATTGTGAGTGTCTCCAGCGGTGGAGACATCCGGCATGTGCGGAGGATCGCAAGATCCTGCGGATATGTCGTAACGTCAGTGGTGCATGGATTTCCTAATACATGCCACTGAAAGGGCGTATGGTGGATGCCTTGACTCAAAAAGGCGATGAAGGACGCGGCATGGCGGCGATACGCTTCGGGAAGGTGCCCAGCAACCTGTGATCCGAAGATGTCCGAATGGGGAAACCCCATCTCGAAAAGCGAGATGATCCGTTTTAAAACGGAAGCGTACCCGGGGAAGTGAAACATCTCAGTACCCGGAGGAAAAGAAACCAATACGAACTTCCTAGTATACGGGACGAATTTTTGTCTCGTATACTATGAAGTTCATGGTATTCCCTTAGTAGCGGCGAGCGAAACGGGAACAGCTCAAACCGTGTCTATGCTTGCATAGGCAGGGGGTTGTAGGGAAACGACGGGACTTGTTCCGAAAAGTTACAAACTATCTTATTAGCTGAATGTGCTGGAAAGCGCACCCCGAGAGGGTAATGGGCCCGTAAGCGAAAATAAGATAACTTTTTGGTCGTTTTACCTGAGTACTTCAGGACACGAATAGCCTGGGGGAATCTGCCGGAACTAACCGGTAA